>JAHHII010000020.1 GCA_019358855.1 Timaviella obliquedivisa GSE-PSE-MK23-08B
GTTATTTCAATTGGATTTGGCAGCACAGTCGATTCAAAACCACTGCTGCGCAACGGGCAGATTTAGCAACTCGCCCTTGGACCTGGCAGGACTTAGCAACTTTTCCCACAACAATTTAGCGCACTACAATTTAGCGCACTACCGACGAGTTAAGCCAGAGGACGATCGCGCTTTCAGAACGATCGCAACCCAATCAGGTCTTCACATGAGGCTAGCGCTCCTAAAGTCTGTGACAGATAATAATAGATTTAACAAAGTCAAAACTTGGCGTGAGAGTTAGCAAGCCACTATGGGTCGTACCCCAACCTTAAAATTCGATCGCGGCACCCTCATTCTGCATCCTCCGCCCAAAGGTAAAGCTTGGGTGGACTATGCTACTTGGGACGATCGCATTGAGCGTTTCCGAATTCCAGCTATTCAATATCGCGGCTTGGTAACTACGCTTCGCCGAGAAGAAATTGCCTATGACGATCAAGCCAAAAACTTTGGAACTGTCGAACTGACCTCTCATTTAGAACGACAGCCTTATCTTCACCAGCAAGAAGCCTTAGAAAACTGGATTGGGGCAGGGCATCGGGGCGTTGTGGTGCTACCGACTGCATCGGGAAAAACATACTTGGCGCAAATGGCAATGCAAGCCATGCCTTGCAGCACGTTAATTACAGTTCCAACTCTAGATTTGATGCACCAATGGTACGCCAATTTATTAGCAGCATTTCCCGGTGCCGAGATCGGTCTACTGGGTGGTGGCTCCCGCGATCGCACTCCCATTCTGGTTGCCACTTATGACAGTGCCGCTATCCATGCTGAATCTTTAGGCAATCGCTATAAGCTGCTGATTTGCGATGAGTGTCACCATTTGCCCAGCGACTTTAATCGAGTGATTGCCGAGTTTGCGATCGCCCCCTATCGGCTAGGATTAACCGCTACTCCTGACCGGACAGACGGCAGACACGTCGATTTAGATTTTCTGCTTGGCTCTGTGGTTTACCATCGCACCGCCAAAGATTTAGCTGGAGATGCCCTCGCCAGTCATGAAATTATTCAACTTAAAGTGGCTCTCTCAGAACACGAGCGCGAACGGTACGACGAATTAATGGAGATTCGAGATAATTTTTTGAAGCGATCGAACCTGTGGTTGGGTTCCATAGAGGGCTGGCAGCGATTTGTTCAAGCTAGTGCCCAATCTCAGGCAGGCAGACGGGCAATGCTAGCGCATCAAGAGGCACGGGCGATCGCCCTGGGAACTGAAGGTAAGCTTCGCATTCTTGCCGAACTCTTAGCCCAGCACCATCCTGAACAAACCTTAATTTTCACTAACGACAACGCCACGGTTTACCGCATTTCCCAAGCTTTCCTCATTCCTGCCATTACCCACCAAACTCCCGTCAAAGAACGCCACGAAATTCTGCAAAACTTTCGAGAGGGCAAGTACAAGACTTTGGCGGCTTCCCACGTTTTGAACGAAGGTGTAGACGTGCCCGAAGCGAGCGTAGCGATTTTGCTTTCAGGGACGGGTTCTGCCCGCGAGTATATTCAGCGCTTAGGGCGAGTGTTGCGAAAAGGTCAGGCGCACAAACGAGCAGTGCTGTATGAGGTGGTGGCAGAAGAAACGACAGAGGAAGGAGTTTCGAGACGAAGGAGAGAGCCTCAGCGATCGCGGCAGCCACAGCAGTTAGAGTTGATAAGGTCGCCCTACGAAGAGTTTGAGCGGAAGCTGCCTCAGGCGGCGGAATCATCTGGAGCTTGGAACCAAGAGTCAGAGGAGGACACATCAGGCTAAAAGCTCATCCACTGCTATCTCGAATCCCAGTAGCACCTTCTGCGTCCTTGCAACCTCACCAGACACAAAAATCAGCCGCGCCTCCAGGGTCGCCACAATCACCCAGCGGCTATCAGGAAACACTAGCCATACTTCGTCTCCACCAGACTGGAGATACTCCTGGGCTTTAGCAATGACATCTTCGGCAAGGTCAGTTGGAGAAACAATCTCAGCACTGAGCGGAAAGCTCTGGGGCAGCGCCTTGGCATCGCCATACTGCGCAACCAACTCAGGCGTTAGGTAAGCAACATCTGGCGATCGCCCTTGCCTAAGTGTACGACAAGGAACTTCTGTATAAACTTCCCCATCTAGCCTTTGATTATCCTTAAAACTTCCCCATAACCGGACAATTCTAGCCTGTACCTTACTATGCTTTAACGTCATATTCTTCTTCTCAACTAGTTCCTCATTGACCCATTCAGTCCCATTAGGAGCCTGTTGCATCCAGTCTTCTAATGACTGAATTGAGGATGACTGAATGGGCGAGGGATTAATTGGGGTAGCGACCATACATTCTTTCCTGTTTTGATTGAACAGTAGTGTCTAAAGTTTATCCCACCCACTAACTTTCCTTCGTGGGAGCGGATTTTGTGAGGAATTTGTACACTACAAACGGAACCTTGAACAACCGATGGGGAAACCGGGTGCGTTTATTTACCACTATTGCCGGACTGCGCTGTTATCTAGAAACAAACCGCTCTAGAGGCAAAGAGTCTACGGGTCTGGTTCCTACAATGGGAGCGCTCCACGCAGGGCATTTGAGCCTGATTCATCGCGCTAGGAACGAGAACGATCGCCTGATCGTCTCGATCTTTGTCAACCCCTTGCAATTTGCCCCTAATGAAGATTTTCAGCAGTATCCCCGTGATTTAGAAGCAGACGGTGCGTTATGCGAGGCTGCTGGGGTAGATGCTATTTTTGCGCCTGATTCAGCAGAAGTTTATCCCCTGGGCAAAGAGGCGATCGTTCAGGTTATTCCTCCAGCGGCAATGATGGCGGGATTGTGTGGTCGATCGCGTCCAACCCACTTTCAAGGAGTCGCTACCGTAGTTACCAAGTTCCTGAACATTATTCAGCCCGATCGGGCTTACTTTGGGTTGAAAGACGCACAGCAGTTTGCCATTTTGCGCAGAGTGATTGCCGATTTAAACTTTGCCGTAGAAATGATAGGCTGTCCGATTGTGCGAGAATCCAGTGGGTTAGCGCTAAGTTCTCGAAATCAATACCTGACTGTGGAACAGCGATCGCAAGCTGCTATCCTGTATCGGAGCCTACAAACGGCAGCACAAGCTGTCCGCAATGGCACAGTCCTCCAATCCCAGATCATTGGCATCGTAAAAACCGAGTTAGAGCAATTTCCAGACATGAAACCCGAATATATTGAATTGGTTAATCCCGAAACCTTAGCGCCCCTAGAGCAAGTTGAAGAATCGGGGTTACTAGCGATCGCTGCCCACCTGGGCAAAACTCGGTTAATTGATAATGTGTTGCTGCAAACTCGCCAACCCATTTTGGCGATCGATGGGCCGGCTGGAGCAGGTAAGTCTACGGTGGTACGGCGAGTGGCGCAAGCTTTGGGTTTGCTGTATTTAGACACGGGAGCAATGTATCGGGCGGTGACATGGTTGACGCTACAATCGGGCATTGCCATTGATGATGAAGCCGCGATCGCAGAACTAGTAAGCCGCTGCGAGATTGAAATTAGTGGTGATCCGGCGGCGGTGAGCGTACGGATCAATGGGCAGGATGTGACGCAGGCAATTCGTAGCTTGGAGGTAACCTCACAGGTTTCAGCGATCGCGGCTCAGCTATTTGTGCGGCAAGAGTTGGTGCGACGGCAGCAGGCTTACGGACGCAAAGGTGGCATTGTGATGGATGGGCGCGACATTGGCACCCACGTTTTTCCAGATGCCGAGCTAAAGATTTTCCTAACGGCTTCTGTCGCAGAGCGGGCACGAAGACGACAGCAGGATTTAATTTTACAGGGACAGGAAATCTCGCTGGCAGAGCTAGAGCGGGCGATCGCTCAGCGGGATCATCACGATAGTTCACGCGACTTTGCGCCCTTGCGGAAAGCGGTAGATGCGATCGAGATTCAAACAGATGATATGGACATTGAGGAAGTTACAGTAAGGATTATCAGCCTTTATCAGGAAAAGCGATTTAAGCAGTGAATTTAAAGGAAAGGCTGCGGTTTCTACCACTGCTTCGTCAAGTTTCTAGACCTAATGCGAAGAATTGAAAAGTTTACACTGGGGTGATAGAGTCCGTTAATCTATTGCTGTTGCGTGGGCAACCTCTGGGGCAATAGGGTTTTTGTGACATTATTTTCTGTATTACCGCTTAAGCCACTGCCTTAACATGCAAATTCTGACTAGCGCCAATCGCCCTTCTTCTCAATTTTTATCAACCTCAGTTCCGGCACGCACTCTTAGGTTAGTCGCGCTGGGAGACAGTTTGATTTATGGCTTTGGCGATCCTGATGGTGGCGGTTGGATTGAGCGATTACGGCGGCGGTGGATGTCGCCGCAGGGTGAGGATCACGCGCTGTACAACTTGGGCGTGAGGGGCGATCGGGTTCGGCAAGTGTCTCAACGGCTGCAAGCTGAGTTTAGTCACCGAGGTGAGCTACGCCATCGTGTCCCGGATGACATCATCTTGTCTGTGGGGCTGAATGACTCGGCTCGGTTAGGGCGATGGAACGGCAAAAACTTTACTGAGTTTGAGACTTTTCAGGAAGATGTTGTTGATTTACTCGACCAAGCCGCAGAGCTTTGTCCGGTCTATTTTGTCGGCATGACTCCAGTGGATGAGGCGCACATGCCTTTCTCCAATTGTCTGTATTACAACCACGCCGACCAATATCGCTATAAAGAGGTGATTCGCACGGTTTGTGTGGGGCGGCAAATCCCTTACTTAGATATTTTTGAGATGTGGCTCACTCGGAGCGAAGACTGGTGGCGATCGCGCTTACATGCCGATGGGCTCCATCCCAACAGCACAGGTTATCAGTCCTTACTCGAAGATTTTCTAGCCTGGGAACCCATTTGTCGATGGCTTGGATGAGGGAATGAATAAAGCTAACGACAGCCTAAGCTTTCACGGGTTTCTACGCCAGTGATAGGATTTACGCCCTCAGCGCGTTTGCAAAGCTCAACAATTTCATAGCGATCGAGCAGAGCATCGGTAAAGTCGGCTCCAGCGATCGCCACATCTTTAAAGCTCGTGCGGGACAGCGTTGCCTCCTGCAAAATTGCGTCTCGTAGATCTGCCCCCACCCAAAACACTCGGTCTACCAATGCGCCCGTGAGGTTGGCTCCGCGCAGGTTGCCGTTGAGCATTACTGCCTTGGTCATCAAAGCATTGGTGAGGTCAGAGTTCTGGAAATTGATGCCGCGCATTTCGGCAGAGACAAAGGCTTTGCCCTTGAGGTCTTGATTAGAAAAATCTTGGTCGGTGAGATTGGCGCTGTTGTAATTAACCGTGTCGATGATGGCGATCGCGGGTTTAATCATCAACATTAACCATAGGCAGGCTAGAGCGATCGTCATGAACAGCCTTACCCAAACTCTCCCTAAGCCGTTTCCTAAAGATCTACTCAGTGAATCGGCGAGAGATTCAGTTTGCCCTTGTGTTTGCCCTCTCATCGATCGATCCTCGCTTAGCCCTTAGTTTACGTACCAGGCTGTGGTTTCCAATCTGTCCCCACTCGAATGGTTAAATCAGATTCCAGATCACCTGTAGAAGCAGAAATTACTTTCCCCGTTCCTATCATTGATTCTAGCGCTGAGGCGCTCTGCAAATCGCCTCGCTGCACAATAATTTGGGTCTCGGCTTGCTGGTCAGTCCAATCTTCTACGATATAGACATTACTGAAGCCCATACTTTGCAAATAGGTCGCCATCTGGCTGCCTAATTCTGGGTCATTAGAGGCATTCTGGATAGCAATTCGCAAGTCGGTGCTGCTGTTTTGATGGCTGAGGACTGCCACAGAACTCAGGTCAAAATATTCATGCATGACCTGATCCATTGCATCGGTATCCATGATCCAATAACTTGCTTGAAACTCTTCGGGTCCACTAAACCGCCCCGGAAGCATCACCATCCGAAAGTTATCTTGCTTAAGGCTCAAGGTAAAGCTAGCCAACGCTAACAGTTCTTCTGAGGAAAGATTGGTATCAATGTAACGTTGAAAAATTTCAATGGCCTGAGGGAGACGAGTCAGCATAGTTGGATTCATTAGCTTTTCTCGTAAGGCTCGAATCATTTGCTGTTGTCGCTGGACTCTCCCAATGTCGCCATGTTGGTCATTCCGAAACCGGGCAAATTGTTCTGCTTTTGCGCCATCTAGGTTTTGCCGACCCGCTTTAAGGTCAATATTGAGCTTCTGAGTCTCGTCTACATATTTCATGTCAATGGGCACAAACACATCCACACCGCCCATTAAATCGACCATTTCTCGAAAGGCACCTGTGCTGATCCGCACATAGCGATCGATGGTGATGCCGTTCAGGTTTTGGCTGATGACCTGGGCAGCAGTTTTGGCACCCCCAATCACGTTTGCTTGATTAACCTTAAGCAAACCCTCTTGAGGCAATGTAACTTGCGTATCGCGTGGGACAGAAAGGACATTAATCGACTGGTCACCGGGGTCAAGATGAACCAGTAGCATCGTATCACTGCGCCCCGAAAATACATGGGGGCTTGTCCCTGGCGGTAGATCTAGGGGAAGATCAATACCCATGACGAGGATGTTGACAGGGCGAGTAATGGGGTAGTTGAGCCCTTTACTGAGGACATCGCCAATAGAAAAAGCTTGACCTTTGTCTTGAGGAACGATCGCCGGGGGCAAAGGCATCATTAGCGCCGCCGTCATGCCTACTGCAATTGAAACAGCAGCCGTCAGCCCCACTGCTACCCCCCGCCCCAGCCATTTTGCAGGATGAAACGGAGAGGGGGAGGAACCTACCTTTTTCGATGAAGCCTCTAGGGGTACCTTGACCGCCGAGTCCTGCTCCTCCACTGATTGATGTTGGGGTTGCTGTCGCTCTAACTTAGATTTCAACTGTCCCACTCCATTTAGCCCTCTTTGCATCGCTCAAACTAAATACACTGATGTTTATATCAGAAGCAACCAAAAGCAACTATTGTCTTTTGGGGTAACTCTCAAAAATCATACTGTTTGCTCACACCTTCAAACTGTTCACTCCGTACAAGCGCTACCCTAAACAGGTCAATTTAAGCACAAATGGTATTATGACGCAGCCCACCCTCACCCTGTTAGATAAAAGCGAAACCTGCTAGCTTGGCTCATGTTGGGTGCTAGATCAAAGGCAACCGTAGGCAAATATCTTTTGCCTGGGAACATTAGCCATATCTCTAGAGAACCAACTTCTCTAAAGCCTATTCCGGAAAGCCCAACACTAATTTTCCTATCCTGATTGGGTGCTCTAGTCCTGAAAACCTTAGCGATATCTCAAAACAAAGCCTCATGATTCCTGTAATTTTAGCTGGTGGTAAAGGCGAACGGTTTTGGCCCCTCAGCCGCAAACAGCGTCCTAAGCAATTTTTAAGTTTGGATGGCAGCGGCAGAAGTCTGCTTCAAGCGACCGCCGATCGCCTTTTAGACCTGGCTGGCGGCTGGCAAGGATTGTGGGTGATTACGGCGGCACACTTGGCAGAGGGCGTGCAGCAGCAATTGCCCGACTTGCCTCTAGAGAATTTGCTGGTCGAAGTTGAAGGGCGAGACACGGCACCCGCCGTGGCTTGGGCAACCTTAGAGATTGCTAAGCGTCACGGTCAAGATGCCATGATTGGCTTTTTCCCAGCAGATCATTGGATTGGCGATCAAGAAGTATTCTGTCATACACTGCGGGCGGCAGAAGAATTGGCAAAAAGTCTGGGGGCGATCGCCACTCTCGGCATTACTCCCGCCTATCCGTCCACGGGCTATGGCTACATTGAACAGGGCGAGAAGGCAGGATTTTTCGGCAACTATCCCGCCTACAAAGTTCAGCGATTTACCGAAAAACCCGACCTGCCCACTGCCGAATCTTTTCTGGCTACTGGGCGCTTTAGCTGGAATGGCGGCATGTTCATTTTTTCTGCCGGAGTCATGTTGGCGGAACTGCAAACCCATGCTCCTGAGATTTTAGAGCCGCTGCAACAGCAGGGCCCTTCGGTTTACCCTAGCTTGCCTAAAAAGAGCATTGACTACGCCCTAATGGAAAAAACTGAAAAGGCGTATGTCCTACCTGTAACCTTTGCCTGGGATGACCTCGGCGATTGGAACGCCCTCGATCGCCTACTCAAGGCAGAGCAGCCTAACGTTGAGCTAGCGAACCATGTCGGGCTAGATACCTCGGGAGCCTTGCTTTACGCTACAGGCGACGATGAATTAATCGTCACGATCGGCATGGACGATACCGTGATTGTGCGAGATGGGAAAGTGACTCTCGTTGTCAAAAAAGATCGCACTCAAGACATCAAGCAAATCCTCAAGCAACTCCAGAAAAATCCTCAGTTTAAAGACTTGCTATGAAGACAAGTCGTAGATTCTTCAAGAGCTTATAAAGTTTAGAGCGCTTGTACGTCTATTTTTTAGGTGCTTTCCGATACTCGTACTTGTACCTATAATATTCACTATTACAGCCTCAATTTTTATCTGCTGATATTTTTATCTGCTGAGGTATTGGGCTCTAGAAAATTGGGCTGTACTGACTCCTGGTTTCAAACATTACCTGGGTTGAAAATTCAGGTTAGTGAACCTGAATGAATTGTAGGAACGGTACTCCTCGTCTCACCCTATGACCTTGAGCAGAGTATGACCAGCGTTTGAACTGGAATTTTTGACTAGAACCCGTTCATTCGTTACTACTATCTTTACAAAATCGCTGTGTCCCCTCTAACACTTGAACTAGAAGCTAATGCTAAGAAAAATGGAAGCTTCAAAATCAAAGAATTATGTTAAATCAGTTCAGGTGCAAGGCTTCCAAGAGATATTTTCAAAAAGTGACGCTGAATTGGCAAGCTACATTAACAGGTAGCCGTATGAGCCTTGTATGAAATCGCCTCACAATTCTCAGAACTATGTTTTGGTCTTAGAGCAAAACTCTAAGGACTTACAGCCCTTGGAGTCATTGTTCCATCGGTTGAGTTGCTCAATGGTAGTCACAGATTCTCCTGCTCAAGCAGTTGCTAGGGCTAGTCAGGTTCCACCATACCTCATCATTTTGTCGGGCAGTCAAAGTGCTTGGTCTGAAGAATTGATTCATCAATTTCGTCACATTGCCGATGCTTGCGACGGCACCATTTTGGCGTTAACTGATTCCCATGCGCCTAGCTGGCAGCGGCAAGAAGATAACCCAGGCTTTGATGGCTTTTTGGTAAAGCCCTTGCATGGCGATGTGTTGGTGTCTTTGCTTCAGTCGGCACTGGCGCGAAAGAGCTATAGTTCAGAAAATTGATGAAGCCACAAAATCGATTTCGGAAACCCGATTCATTGCAACGTGCAGCTAGCTCCTGTTTATCCTCTGTTATATAAGGTTCTTAAACCTGTGTTCCCAGGTTGCCTATGGTCAGGGCGATCGGACATCAAAGCGATCGCCCTCACTATTGATGATGGGCCGCACCCTGCTCATACTCTGCGGCTTCTGAAAGTCCTTGAGCACTACCAGATACAAGCTAACTTTTTCTGGTTGGGGGTTTGTGTACAACGCTTTCCAGAAATTGCGAGAGCCGTTTGGCAGCAGGGTCACTGGATTGGACTCCATGGCTATGATCATCGCTCTTTTCCGCAGCTTTCATCAGTGGCGTTACAACAAAGTTTAGTTGAAACCCAACAGGCGATCGCCCAATCTTGCCAACTCGATTTTATTGAGGTTCAACAGCGTATCCGAGATGTGCGTCCGCCTAATGGATTGTTTCTGCCACAGACTCTTGTTGATCTAGAGCGGTGGAACTATCGCCCTGTGATGTGGAGTGTCGTTCCTGAAGACTGGGTGCGTCCAGGAATAGAGGTGGCGGCTAGACGAATCTTAAGTCAGGTGCAAAATGGCTCATTGATTGTGCTGCACGATGGCTGTTGTGGCGGCGATGATGTGGCGGCGATCGCGGCTCAGGTCATTCCGCTTCTTCTACAACAAGGGTATCAATTTGTGACGATCGATGAACTTTGGCAACAGCGCCTCTTACCTCTGCCAACAAGCACAAAATAATTTTTCTTCAACGGCTTCTATCGAGTTTCCACAGACAGGCGGAGACTAAATTTGTTGTGACATGAGCGGCAATGGGAACTAGTAAACTTCCGGTAGCCACCGCACTGTAGCCCAAAACTCCACCCATGATCGTTGCCCAAATGACGTAGGGAAGGTGTTGACTACCGCTAAAGTGCATCACACCAAAGCAAGCGCTGGAAATGAGAACGCCGAACCAGGTCAAGCCAATTGCAGGCAGCATCACCCCTCGAAACAGTAGCTCTTCGCTCATGCCAGGGAGTAAGCCTAGCCAAATCAAGTCTATCCAGTTGAGCGGTTTGAGCACCATTGCCAGGTAAAAGTCTGCACTTTGGCGATAGGCAGCCCAAACCCGATAGGCGATCGCGCTAGCTGCCGTAATTCCTAGCCCCAGAGCAATGCCTATAAGGAGCGATCGTCCTCCCGCCCACCTCATCGGCAGCATTTCAGTTGGGTCAAAAAGTAGCCATAGGCGAGAAACAATGAGCAACACAACGGCAGTCACTCCCATCGCAATCAAAATTTGAATGCGCGTGAGTGTCTCGGTGCTAGGAGTGGGAGGGGTTTGCTGGGACACTTTTATAATTACAAACAGAAAATTACAAACGAAAATTAAAAGAGAGTATGAATTACACGCTACCACTTTAGAAAACATCTTTGCGATCGAAAAAGCTTACAGATGTAGTTTTCCTGAGCGAGGCATTGCACCGGTTTACTGCTGAGACGACAGCGTTGCGGATACAATCAATATCTGTAGATTGTGAGGAGAACGGCTGTGTTCTACCCCACTTTATCCAAGGGCAGCCATGTTACTCGATATTGCAAGCCTGATGACTCAATCGGAGATGGCTCAACTCGCTTCTCCAGGGCCCATGATTGGTTCTTTGCCGATTCGCTGGTATGGGTTGCTGATCGCCTCTGCGGTTTTAATTGGGGTTAGTTTATCGACCTATTTGGCAAAACGGCGCGGCGTAAACCCAGATTTGATCAGTGACTTGGCAATTTGGTTGGTCGTTGCTGCTATTCCCTGTGCGCGGCTTTACTATGTTGCGTTTGAGTGGGAAAGTTATGCTTCTCGT
This sequence comes from Timaviella obliquedivisa GSE-PSE-MK23-08B, assembly GCA_019358855.1. Taxonomy (NCBI): domain Bacteria; kingdom Bacillati; phylum Cyanobacteriota; class Cyanophyceae; order Oculatellales; family Oculatellaceae; genus Timaviella; species Timaviella obliquedivisa. The sequence goes on from JAHHII010000020.1 coordinate 11,136, forward strand.
CCGGCAGAGATCTTGGCAATTTGGCATGGAGGCATTGCCATTCATGGAGCGCTGATTGGTGGTGCGCTTGCCAGCTTAATTTTTGCCAAGCTGAACAAAATTTCGTTTTGGGTGCTAGCCGATTTAGTTGCACCGTCTGTAATTTTGGGTCAGGCGATCGGGCGATGGGGTAATTTTTTCAACTCTGAGGCATTTGGTCGTCCGACCGATTTGCCTTGGAAGTTGTACATTCCTCCAGCCCAACGACCCAATGATTATGCTCAGTTTGAGTACTTCCACCCTACGTTTCTTTACGAATCGCTGTGGAACTTGGGTGTATTTGCTATTTTGCTAACGCTGTTTTTTCGGGGGTTGAAGCCCCACAGTAAGCTCAAGAATGGCACCTTAATTCTTACCTACTTGTTAGCGTATAGCTTGGGACGGTTTTGGATTGAAGGACTGCGGATGGATAGTTTAATGCTAGGATCTTTGCGGATTGCTCAATTTGTTAGCTTGTTAGGCATTGTTTTGGGGAGTGGAGGATTGTTTTGGCTGTACAAAATGCGACGATCGCTCCCCGATGTGATTTCACCAGATGCATCTTTAGGAAACTCCTCTTCAGGCAGAACTAAAGTTTAACAGGCAAAAAAAATCCCAGAGGAAACCTCCAGGATTTGAATCAGGGTGCATCTACCAGTCACCTTTACGCAGTAGGTAGGAGATGTCCGGTGATTGTTTACAGAGTTCATACAGTCTTTACGCGAACGCAGAAGTTATAAGGATTCTTCTAAAAACTTTTGCTCTATCCAAAGAAAGACCCCAGAGGAAATCCTCTGGGGCTTGAATCAGGGTGCATCTACCAGCTACTTTTACTCACAGTAAACAGAATGTCCGGTATTCACATTGGTAGTTTACACATTCTTTAAAAGAGGGCATCTTTTTTTAAGGGCTTATCGAAGGTGGATAAGTTTTAGGGTAACCAAAAAAGTTGCCATTGCTCAAGTTTATTCTCTGACATTACCCCATGAGTACTATTCGTTTAGAGCCAAAAGTGTACATTGTGGGTGCAGGGCCCGGTGACCCCGATTTATTGACCGTAAAGGCTCAAACGCTTTTGCAAAATGCCGACGTAATTCTGTTTGCCGACTCCCTTGTGCCCCGCCAAATTTTGCAGTGGGTGCAGCCGGATGCAGAAGTCATTCGGACTGCCAATAAGACTTTAGAGGAAATTTTGCCTTTAATGATTGACCGAGTGCGATCGCGTCTTTCGGTCGTGCGGCTTCATTCAGGCGATCCTAGTCTCTATAGTGCTGCCTCCGAGCAAATGCAGGCACTCGCGGCTGCCGAAATTCCTTTTGAAGTGATTCCTGGCATTAGTGCCTTTCAACTTGCGGCTGCTCGTCTTAAGGTAGAGTTGACGGTTCCCGAGCTGGTGCAGACTATTATTCTGACACGCATCAGCGGACATACCCGTGTTCCTGAAACAGAAGACCTTAGTGCCCTCGCAGCCCATCAAGCGACCCTTTGCCTTTACCTTAGTGCCCGCCATGTCCAAGCCGCGCAAAATAAGCTGATGCAGCACTATCCCAGCGATTGCCCGGTGGCAGTTTGCTTTCGTTTAGGCTGGCAAGATGAAAAGCTTTGGGTGGTGCCGCTGAGCGAAATGACAGCAATTACAGAGCGAGAAAACTTGGTGAGGACAACCCTATATGTGATCAGTCCGGCGTTGGAACTGGCGGGAAATGTGGATGGCAGCGGGTTTAAAGGAAACAGATTTAAGAACGATGGGGGGCGATCGCGTCTTTATAATCCTGACCACGCACATATTTTTCGCCCCAAAGAACCTTAGAGCTTTGTCTTAAGGCTTGGCTCTCTAAAACCTCGCTAAAATAAAGGTATTAAGAAATACAAACAAAATCTCATGGAAAGTCTTCGCACAAACGCAAAGCGTCGAGTGGTCGTTGTGGGAGCCGGAATTGGGGGATTGACGGCAGCGGCGCTTCTAGCACATCGGGGCTATCAGGTATTGGTGCTAGACCAAGCGATCGTTCCAGGTGGCTGCGCTTCTACATTTCAGCGGCGCGGCTTTACATTTGATGTGGGCGCGACCCAAGTAGCTGGACTGGAACCCGGCGGTATTCACCACCGAATTTTTTCAGAACTAGACATTGAGTCGCCTGCCGCTACCTTCTGTGATCCGGCTTGCGCCGTGTATCTGCCGGGTGAAACTGAACCCATTAGCGTTTGGCGTGACCCCGATCGCTGGAAAGCCGAGCGCCAACGTCAGTTTCCGGGCAGTGAACCCTTCTGGCAGTTATTGTCCGATCTATTTCGCTATAGCTGGGCGTTTCAATCCCGCGATCCAATTTTACCGCCGCGTAATGTCTGGGATTTTCTGCAACTGGTGCAAGCCGTTCGCCCCGATACGCTGATGACGTTGCCCTATACTTTTTCCACGGTGGGGCAAATGTTGCGCTTGTATCGCTTAGGGAACGATCGCCGCCTCAAAACTTTTCTGGATTTGCAGCTAAAGCTTTACTCTCAAGTAAATTCTGACGAGACCGCTTTACTGTATGCAGCAACTGCTCTGGGCGTTTCGCAAGCGCCCTTGGGGCTATATCACTTGCAGGGCAGCATGCAGGCATTGAGCGATCGCCTCGTGACTTCCCTAGAGCGGGATGGCGGTAAGCTGTTAATGCGCCATTCTGTGCAGAAAATTAACGGCGACCCCTTGCGGGCATCGGCAACCGCTCGCAGCGTCGAGATTCGCGACCAAAAAACGGGCGAAGTTTGGACAGAACCCGCTGATCATGTGGTGGCAAACGTCACCGTTCAAAACCTGGTGCAGCTTCTGGGCGACCAAGTTTCCCCCGGATATCAGCACCGAGTCGAAAAACTGCCCTCTGCTTCGGGTGCCTTTGTCGTGTACCTGGGTGTTAAGCAAGCCGCGATTCCTCCAAACTGCCCGCCCCATCTGCAATTTTTGTATGACTATGAGGGTCCCATTGCTGAAAATAACTCTCTCTTTGTTTCTGTAAGCCATGCAGGAGATGGGCGCGCTCCAGAAGGGTGTGCTACGGTGATTGCTTCTTCGTTTACTGATCCAACTGCCTGGGCACAGTGCCAGGATTACGAAGGGTTAAAGCAGCAGTACACCGAAACGGCAATCGCCCGTTTATCGCAGTTTTTTGACCTCACCTCCGATACAGTGGTCTACACTGAAGCCGCCACGCCCAGAACCTTTGCGCAATATACAGGGCGCGATCGCGGCGTAGTCGGCGGCATTGGGCAGCGAGTCGGAACATTTGGGCCCTTCGGTTTTGCCAATCGCACACCCATTCAGAATCTTTGGCTAGTGGGCGACTCTACCCACCCCGGCGAAGGAACCGCTGGGGTCAGCTATTCAGCATTAACTGTTGTCCGCCAGATTGAGGCAGGGGAGCAGTAACTTACTTAGTAACTTAACTATTAACAAACTGGTCTTAACCCTGGATCATCTGCTCAGAAATCCAGCTTAGATAGGGCGATGACCCGAGATCAATAGGTAATGCAATAATCTCAGGAACTTCGTAGGAGTGGAGTTCTCGCACTTTGGCTTCAAGCTGTGAAAAGTTGCGTAGATCGGTTTTGATCATCAGTTGCCATTCGGCTTCGTTATGGACTTTGCCGTTCCAGGTATAGAGCGAGTGAATGGGCATTAAACTAACACACGCAGCCAGCTTAAACTGAAGGAGAGCCTGGGCGATCGCTTCTCCCTCGCTTTGGGAAGATGCGGTCACTAACACTAAACCGTATTGTTTTAAGCTGTTCTGTTTTAAATTAGCCTGTTCTAAATCTTGCATCATATTATCAAGCCTTAGAGAGTTGACATGGATAGTATCTCTCAAACTTTACTGGAACCAGTGTTTAAATCCGTTCAGGCATGGCTAGCAACGCACCCAGTCATTGCCTGGGCGATGAGCCATCCCCTATGGGCGATCGCGCTCTTGTTCATTGCTCTGCTGCTGAGTTGGGGCTTATTAGGAGCGATCGCCCGACTGGTTCAACAAGCCTGGTTGCTCATTCTGCAAGCGCCCCTAAAACTGTTGCAATGGCTCTTCAGAGGTTTGTTCAAAGCCATTCCCAAAAGAGTATTGGCTGAGGAACCGACGGCTCTGGAACAACGTGAACAACGATTGCTAGAAACATTAAATCGTCTAGAGGCATTGCAGCAAGAGCAAGAAGAACTGATGCAAGAAGTTAAAACAATTTTGATGTTGAAAAGTTAAGGAAAGATTCATATCATGCAGAAAAAAATTGCGCTCTGGGCACTTTGGCTGGGATTTATCATTTACGCCTTTTTCCTAGCCCCTCCTGAAAGTCCTGAAACCTGGACAGTGATTCAAAATCTTTCTACAGGCAAATTCCAAGGTATCAACCCTCTAGTGATTTCTGTATTCAATCTTCTGGGTGTTATACCGTTACTGTATAGCTGTTTAATCTACATTGACGGCAGAGTGCAAAAGGTTCCAGCTTGGCCTTTCTCAGTCGGTTCATTTGTGGTGGGGGCTTTTGCCCTAATTCCTTACCTGGCACTACGCGAACCGAATGATACGTTTGTAGGGCAGAAGAATGCGTGGTTGAAGATCATGGATTCGCGATGGACAGGAGGAATAGTCGCGATCGCGACTCTCACTCTGTTATTTTACGGACTAATGAACGGGGATTGGAATGATTTTGTGCAACAGTGGCAAACCAGCCGATTCGTTAATGTGACAAGCTTGGATTTTTGTTTAGTGTGCTTGCTGTTTCCCGTTTTGCTAGGAGACGACATGACCCGAAGAGGCTTAAAAGATCGACGAATTTTTTGGGCGGTTGCGCTCGTGCCGTTACTGGGAGCGATCGCCTATGTCACACTGCGTCCACCTTTAATAGTTCCAGAAAATTAACCCAAAAAAAGCAGGCGTAATGCCTGCTTTCCAGAAACTTTAAGCCAGAATTAGGCTTGACAGTTACCAGCGATTCCCACCACCCGAACGACTGAAGCCATCCCGGTTGTCACCTCCGCGATCGCCAGAGAAAGAACGCTTATTGTCTTCACGGGGTCTGGCTTTGCTGACTCGCATATCACGACCCATCCACTCAGCGCCATCTAGGGCTTCAATGGCTGCTGTTTCCTCGGTTTCAGCTTCCATTTCTACAAAGGCAAAGCCTCGGACTTTACCCGTTTCCCGATCGGTGGGCAAAGACAAGCTTTTGACCGTTCCATGCTCTGCAAAAACTTTCGATAGTTCGTCCTGAGTGACCCCATAAGCGAGGTTTCCAACATAAATAGACATATTGCGCGTCTCCAATAATGGTGTAGGGCGTGTAGCGAAGGTTATAAATTCGGGAGAACGCCTACAAGTCAATGAAAACGAATCGCGTCCGAAAATCTCTTCAGGCTTACCAATGTAACACAGCCATGAAAGAATGGAAGAACACTAGAACTCTTTTAGAGAACAAGACTAGTCATAGGTTCTAACATAGGGATTAGGGATACACCCTATTAGTTCAGCAGCCCCTCTATCATTGACTCTGAGCAGGATTGAAGCTATGCAAGGTCTTACTTTTTCTTCAAATGAATCGTTAGAAAAAGTTACAAAAATTCAGCAGTTGCAGATGCAATTACGCGATCGCTGGCTGTCGGTTGATGAATTTGATACGGAAGAAAATGATGTGTTAGTCATTCCTTCTCTCAGCTTAGATCAACGCGAACTCCTGAAAGTAAAAGGCGTTCATTATTACGAAGAAAGGCTGTTGTTTTCTATTATTCGTCTTCGCAATCCGCGTACCCGCGTCATTTATATTACCTCGCAACCGATTCATCCTAATGTCGTTGATTATTACCTGCAATTGTTACCTGGCGTGCCTTTCCCCCATGCCCGCGATCGCCTCCTCTTGCTGTCTACCCACGATGCCGCGCTGAAGCCACTAACCCAGAAAATTCTAGAACGCCCTCGTCTACTCGCGCAATTACGGCAACTGATTCGGCATGATAAAGCCTATCTCACCTGCTACAATTCCACGCCATTAGAACAAGAGTTGGCGCTACAACTCAATATTCCGCTGTTGGCGCTCGACCCCAATTTGCTGTATTGGGGAACTAAAAGCGGCAGCCGCGAAGCCTTTGCCGAAGCAACAATTCCTCATCCTGATGGCAGTGCCCTCGTGTGGACGGTGGAGGAACTAGCGCAAGTCACGGTCGATTTATGGGAGCGACAGCCTACTCTCAAGCGAATTGTCATTAAGCTCAATGAGGGCTTTTCGGGAGAGGGCAATGCGCTGTTGGATTTGCGATCGCTGTCAAAAATTGCCCCTGGGCAGGCTTCGACGGCTGAACGAGTGGCGGTAATTGGCGATCGCTTCCAGTCTCTTAGCTTCCAATGCGACACCGAAACCTGGACAAACTTTAGCAGCCGCATTCCAGAACTAGGCGCGATCGCTGAAGCTTTCATCGAAGGAGACGAGAAGCGATCGCCCAGCGTTCAAGGCTGCATTAATCCCAATGGCGAGGTTGAAATCTTATCGACCCACGATCAAATACTCGGCGGCCCCGACGGACAAATATTTTTAGGATGCAGCTTTCCTGCCGATGCGACCTATCGCCTAGCTCTGCAAGAGTACGGCACTAAAGTTGGCAAAGTTTTGGCAGCAAAGGGCGTGCTAGAGCGATTCAGTGTAGATTTTGTGGCAGTGCATCATCCTCAAGATTCATCTCAGCGTTATTCATCTCACACACAATGGGAGTTACAGGCGATCGAGATCAACATTCGCAAGGGCGGCACAACTCATCCATTTATGACGCTCAAGCTAGTAACTCAAGGGCAATATGATAATGAAACGGGCTTGTTTTGCAACCAGCATGGCAAACCTAAGTATTATGTGGCGACCGATAATTTACAAAACGACGCGTACAAAGGGCTTCTTCCCCATGACTTAATCGATATTATTGCCCAGCAGCATCTCCACTTCAATAGCACTACGGAGACGGGTAGCATTTTTCACCTGGCAGGCTGTCTTTCAGAATTTGGCAAGGTTGGCGTGACCAGCATTGGCAATTCACCCACAGAAGCAGAAGCTCTCTATAAACAGGTAATCCAAGCGTTAGATGACGCGGTGCTGAATTGATTAGCACTCAAATTTTTCAGTTCTTTTAAAAATTCTCTGGTGATAGGCAAACTCAGTTCGCGTTATAGTGGGAATATCGTTAAGAAATGTAATATTGATAGCGTGGTTACCCAAACATCAGTTTCTCCTGTTGAGTTTTCTACTCCCTTCGATGTTCAGACCTGGATTTGGCAAGATCATCAGATTCGCTACACCGTTTTGGGTGAAGGACGACCTTTAATTCTGATTCATGGCTTTGGAGCCTCAATGGGGCACTGGCGAAAAAATATTCCTGTGCTTGCTGAAGCAGGCTATAGGGTTTTTGCGATCGATCTCCTGGGGTTCGGGCGATCGGATAAGGCGCTGATTCGCTACTCGGTTGAACTCTGGGAAGAAATGCTTACCGACTTTTGGACGGCAAAAGTTCAGGAACCTGCTGTGTTCGTGGGTAACTCGATTGGGGCACTGCTGAGTTTAATGATGTTGACCCATCATCCTGAAATGGCGGCAGGTGGCGTACTTTTGAACGCGGCGGGCGGCTTGAACCATCGTCCTGAGGAACTGAAAGCGCCCCTGAGATTGGTGATGGGCGCTTTCACCAAATTGGTGAGTTCAGAACTTATTGGTGGCTTTTTGTTCGATCGCATTCGTCAAAAATCTCGACTCAAGAAAACTCTAGGGCAGGTCTATTTCGATCGCACTGCCATCACCGATGAACTAGTAGAAATTCTCTACCAACCTTCCTGTGATCCGGGCGCCCAAAAGGTTTTTGCCTCTATTCTGACTGCCCCTCCTGGGCCCCGTCCTGAAGAACTTTTGCCTCAAGTCACTCAGCCTTTGTTAGTAATTTGGGGTGAAGCCGACCCTTGGACTCCGATCGCAGGTTCTAAGCTTTATCAAACACTTGCTGAAAAATCTCCTGAACAAGTTCAGTTTGTCGCCATTCCTGACACAGGGCACTGTCCTCACGATGAGCGTCCAGAAATCGTTAATGCTGCCATCTTAAATTGGCTTGCTACGGGTTAAACTCATGATAACTCCTACAATCATTTTGCCGGGTTATTTAGCAGGGGCTAAGCCTTATCAAGAAATGGCATCCAGCTTGCAAAGTATGGGTATTCCTGCGGTTATTGTGCCGTTGCAGCGACGTGACTGGTTGCCTACGGTGGGCGGGCGATCGATGTTACCCATTTTGCAAAAGCTGGATCAAACCGTGCAGCAAGTGATGGCAGAATCAGGGAGCGATCGCGTTAACTTGGTCGGTCATTCTGCCGGAGGGTGGGTAGCTCGAATTTATTTAGGAGAACTTCCTTACGACGTTCATGCTGCCAATGCTGGACAAGTTTGTCTTTGGAAAGCTTGGGCGTTTGTCAATACGCTGATCACCCTAGGAACGCCCCACGTCAGCCAAGAGCGCTGGACGAAACGCAACCTTGATTTTGTCAAAAATAATTATCCAGGCGCATTTTATGACAGTGTGCGCTATGTCTGTGTGGCTGGAAAAGCGAGCTATGGCGATCGCACCTGGCAAAGCTGGTTTACCTACAGCAGCTACGAGCTCACCTGCGGTCAGGGCAATTGTTGGGGCGATGGCATTACGCCCGTTGAGTCGGCGCATTTAGCAGGGGCAGAAAATATTACGTTAGAAAATGTTTGGCACTCTCCCCGTCCACAGAAGCTCTGGTATGGTACGCCAGAAGTTGTGAAGGCTTGGGCAACCTATTTGCCTGGAAATACAAGTTTGCCTGGAAATACAAGGTAGATTTAGCAGTGGTTTCTGCACCCTACAATTTTTTCTCAGAACCCTTACAATCAATAAACTTAATCCTTCTTTACCTCATACATGCTTACTGCAATCCTACCCTTTAGCTTGGCAATCAACCCCACAGCCTTAGCCGGAGTGAGTCTTTGGGCTTTAGCAATTTATTTAGGGTTTTCCCCTGTGAGCGATTGGGTGATGGAACAATTAAATCGCTGGATGAACTTTGCCGAGCATCTCTACACTTCGGCTGAAGAATTCGAGCGAACAAAGTCTGCGCGCGAGTCACAAAATTCTTTTTACGCTTCATTGTTGAGCATTGTGCCGTTCTTACTAGTGGGCGGATTGTGTAATTGGGGTGTTGAGATCAGTTTGGGTGAGGGCTGGTCAATTAGTATAGGAATTTTGGCTTGCATGAGTTGTGGCGTGTATGAGCTAGGTCGTCAGGATGGACGATCGCAAGAGTAAGGCGATCGTGTTCTCGAACGTTAATTTTCTATTGAGGCAGTGGTTCTGACAATGAGAAGCGATCGTTCACACAAGTTCTTTTTTGCATTCACGATGAGTTAAAATTCAGTGCAAAATTTTGAAATAAATAATACCTGTTAGGGTACTGCTTGACTTGCTTATGCCCAAATTGTGATGTGCGTGTAAGTTTATTTAAGGAGAGAAAATTCTGATACTTCCGAGCATAACTCTAGTGGGTTTCTACTGTCTGAAGCTGGGAATAAGTATAATGCTCTAGTTCCCGTTAAAGCCAACAAAATTCTGACGCTTCGGTTTCTAGCTCCAATGATATGCTATTAGGCGTTACCCAATGAGGAGCGAGAGTCCGGTTGAACCCAACGCAGCATCCACTTCAACATGGACAGGTATTTTATAGTCCGGGTGGACACTTCTGTTACCGGGTTGTTGGCTCTTGCTGCCGCTTATTTGATCGTGAAGAATTGCCTTGGCCATGCTGTCGGCTGCAATGGCGCGGCAAGGAACCAAGCTGGCGACGCATTGGCAAACGCTTTACCCCTGATATTTCTACTATTAAAAGCCCATCTTATTGCGTTGAAGTCATTGGGCAAGAACAATCTAACCGAACTTTTATCCTGACTTTTTACTCGGTCAAACTTCCCAAGACCGTTCAAGAATGGTGGTATTCTAAAAGGCTTGATGATCCTACACTTGCTCCTCCCACGCCCGCATCTTTCCTAGATTCAACAACCCGTACGGGTCAACCTGCTTCTTAAACGCGAGTTGCACAGGGTTAATGGTTTTCATACCGCCATCTTCCAAAATGTAGGTGTGGGGATTGGCTATAAATGCGCCCTGGTCTTCATGGTATTTGATAATTTCTTGAAGTCGTTCGGCAGTGCTATACCGTACGATTTGCAATGCCGCAGGCAGGGCAACACCACCTACCCGAATAAATTCTAAATGCATCATCACTTCATCCCCAAAGTGTTGATACAGTTGCCCTAGAAGCTTTAGATCTTTGTCGGGTGGGAACAGAGTTTGGAGATAGGTGAGGGACGGATCAACGCTGCGTGCGTGGAGGGTGGTGTGGTTCCAAGTATATTCAGCGATCGCCACGCCCTTCCCTGCATCCTCTGCTCTTTTTTCATAACAAATGCGCCCTCCAAACTCTTTCACCAATTCGCCAAACGGCTCTAGGCAGGATTCAGCAATCATTAATAATGCACAATGGCTGTCTGTAGAGATGTAGTTACGGAAAGCTGCAAAGTAGGTAGGGATAGGATCGGCGCAAATGCAAATCAGCTTTTTTATAATGCCATCAGAATCCGCTAACGCTTGCCCAAAGCGTGCTGCCGTCATAAAGTCAGAAAATGTAACGATTAACTCTGTCCAAGGATATGCCGGGCTGAGAGGGATTTCTAATTCGGTGATAATGCCATTAGTGCCGTAGGCATGATTCACTTTTTGCACTTCGTCGCCGCGTAGCTCAAGGACGCGGGGTTTGTCTTCCATGGTTACAACGCGAACTGCATGAAGATTGCCGCGATCGCGCAGTTGCCCATAAGTGATCGAGCCAATGCCACCACTGCCACCACTAATAAATCCACCGATCGTTGCCGTGCGATAGGTCGAGGGAGCCATGCGAATTTCCCAGCCTGTCTCCCGCGTTTGCTTATCTAGCGCGGCTAGTTTAACGCCGGGTTCAACACACGCTAATCCAGGCTTGACCCACTTCACTGTCTGCATTTTGCTCAAGTCTAGAATTACGCCGCCCTGCAAAGGCACACATTGCCCATAGTTTCCAGTTCCTGCGCCACGCACGGTCAGAGGTGACTTAAACTTGACGCACACTTCCGCAACTCTTAGAACTTCTGCTTCATGGGCAGGACGTACGACTATATCACCCACTTTACCAGTAAGTTGCGGGGTCAGAATAGGACTAAACGTGTAGTAATCCTGGGAAAGTTTGGTGATTTGATCTAAATCTCGAATCACTTCAATCCCTTCTAATGCTGCTGCTAATGAATCCCAGGCGATCGCCAACCGTGAACCTGCTAATGCCATCCGCTCAATCTCCATCAATAAAGCCGTCATCTCCTTATCATGACTGACTTATGGGTCTTCCAGAGACTTCTGACCCTTTATCAATGTATTGCTAAGGGGCGGACTCTGGATCAGCACCTAATGCTCTTAGCTGCGCCTTAAGCCTTTCATTCTCCACTTCTGTCTGCTGCCTCGCATCTTCTGCCTGCTGCCTCGCATCTTCTGCTTGCCGCCTTGCCGCTTTTTCCTGACCCAGTGCATCTGCCAACTCTTGAGGAATCAACAGTTTTTCGCCAGTGTCTTCCCGATAAAACCCAATGAGTTGTCCTTCCACTTGTAACCGCAGTCGCAACGGTTCGCTGCGACTATCAGTAATTAATTGATATTCTTCATTAAGCAGCCGATATCCTCGCAACTGTTCTTCAATCCATTCTCCTCGCGGATCAAACAACCAATATTCTTGAACCCCCAGCCCTTCATAGAGCGTCTTCTTTGCACCCAGATCTTGATTCTTCGTGCTTTTAGAAGTCATCTCAAACACAACAGCCGGAACCTCCCCTTCCTCCCAAGTTTTATAGTTATCTCGTCCGCCTGGAGCGACATTAAAAATTACCATGACATCCGGTGCAACGCGCAATCGAGGGAAGCCTTGAGCATAGTATAGAAATTGATTTCCTAAGACCGTCGCTTGCTGAGCGAGCAAGTATTGCCGTAGCACCTCTAAGGTGACCATCAAGGCATAGAGATGGACGTATGATTCTGCCACGGGTTCACCATCTGAACAGGGGTAAAAAATTTCGGTTGGCTGGGGTTGTAGTAAAGAAGTCGTCATGGCTTAAACCTGAAGAGTTCTGGGCTAGTTCTATCTTAAATAAAATGCGATCGCCGTATTGCCATAGGTTTTCTGTCGATTGAGACTAAGGGAATGGATTGCCTCCGGCAAAATCTTCCCAGGTGAATGTTCCACCGCCATTTCACCTTGTGGGGCAAGGAGTTGGTGGTGGGCGATCGCCTCTAACACAGGCTCATACAAATCACTGGCATAGGGCGGATCAAAATAAATGCGGTCAAAAGGCGCTTGATCTGATAATTCTACCAACCGCTTTACCACGTCTCCCCGAATCACCTGAAACGTTTGATGAGGTTTCGCCACCTGCCGCCAGTTCTGCTGAATGATTTCACAAGCCTGACTCGATTGCTCAATGCCAATGACTAGCGCCGCCCCACGACATAGCGCCTCTGCTCCCATCGCGCCGCTACCCGTACAAAGATCAAGCCAGCGACAGCCCGCAATTTTGCCTTGCCAAATATTGAACAAGGCTTCCCGTACCCGACCTGGAGTCGGGCGAGTGGCAGAACCTGGGAGGGTTTTGAGAAGGCGGTTGCCATGAATTCGCAGCGCCATTTCACTTAACCTGCACCCACAAGCTGTTTGCTTTCAGGATGTTTGCTGTTGACGAAAGCTACGAAATTTGAGAGGACTTGTAATCCAGCGGCTGACGATTTTTCGGGGTGGAATTGGGTCGCCATTAAGTTTTGACGGGCGATCGCCGCTGTCACCGTTTGGCTACCGTGGGTAATGGTCGCCGCATTCATCGCTGGGTCAAGCGGATCGGCGTAAAACGAGTGAACAAAATACATCCAAGGCTCAGCCGGAAGCTGTTGCCAAAGCGCCAAATCGGGCTGAGTCAGTTGAAGTTGGTTCCAACCCATGTGGGGAATAGTCAGTCGAGGTTCTGGGCGAAAAAGCCGCACCATGCCAGGGATAACGCCTAAACCAGGTTCATATCCTTCTTCGCTGCCATCCAATAGAATCTGTAGCCCCAGGCAAATACCCAAGAACGGCTTACCACTAGCAATGATGTCTTGAATCGGGTGAATCAAATCGCGCGATCGCAAATGCTGAATGGCAGGATCAAACGAACCGACTCCAGGTAGTACTACAGCATCTGCCTGTTCCATTACCCTCACAGAATCGGTGACTTGAGGCAGTGCACCCGCCCTCTCCAGCCCTTTGCAAGCCGAGTGCAAGTTGCCCATGTCATAATCCACTACAGCAATAACGGTCATGTTTTGCTCCTGTCTAATCGCACAATTCCTATCTATTAGCTAATAGTTTACTTCCTATGCTCCAATGGTTGAGGAAAGCTTGAGGAACGCGAATGAGGATTGGGTTAGCGATAGTATTGGCAGGAATTGGACTGTTCCTCAGTGCCTGGATTATTTTGCCGCCGCCCAACTTTTTTCTGCTGCGCTTGGCAGTCGGTGCGCCAGAGATCAGTCCAGTCCTAATTGTTATTAACGCGATCGCCCTCCTCCTATTGCTAGCCACCTACAGCACCTCCCCGCTCAAATCCATTGCCTTAGTCTGCGCCACTGCCGGACTCGCCTTCAGCGCTTTACCCCTAGTTCAACTTCCCTCTATGGTGCAGCAAGCCAATGGTGCCTTGGAGCAAATAGGCATAAAAGATTCTCCATTAACTCGCCTACGATCACAGCCCTTCGTCTTGCTTGATGTTTTTCGGGGCATTCCCATCCCCCCTACGCGCCGCGTCCAAACCATTCAGTTCACCCAGTCTGATGGCATACCGCTTAGCCTCAACCTTTATCGCCCAACGCAAGTCGGAAAATACCCGGCGATCGTCGTGATTCATGGGGGCGGTTGGCAGAATGGCAGCCCAAATGATAACGCTCAGTTTAGTCAATATATGGCGGCTCAGGGCTATAGCGTAGTGTCAATCGACTATCGGCGGGCACCCCAGCATCGATTCCCGGCACAGTTAGAAGATGTGAGAACAGCGATCGCCTACATCCGAGAACACGCCGATGAACTAGAAGTGGATGTTAATCGGATGGCATTGATGGGGCGATCGGCAGGAGCACATTTAGCCATGCTCGCGGCTTACGAACCCGATGCTCCTCCCATTCGTGCAGTCGTCAACTACTACGGTCCCGTTAACCTAACGACAGGTTACCAAGACCCGCCCAATCCCGATCCCATTGGCAGTCGGGGCTTACTCAGAGACTTTTTAGGCGGCACACCCGCAGACCTACCTGAGTTATATCAGCAAGCCTCTCCCTGGAATTATGTCAACAACATGGTGCCGTCTTCTCTCTTAATCTATGGGCACAGAGACCATGTAGTACAATCTAAATTTGGGCGAAAGCTATACGATAGATTAGAGAAAACTGGAAATCAAGCAATTTTTTTAGAAATTCCTTGGGCAGAACATGCCTTTGATGCCATTTTTCAAGGCGTAAGTAGTCAGGTAGCACTTTATTACACCGAGCGATTTTTGGCTTGGGCTCTGAAGTAATTAAGTCTATAAAAACTTAAGGGGCTGGAGAACAATATCATCCAACCCCTTAAGCTCATAAATTCTCAACCCACTAAACCTGAGTCTTTTCCAATTCAATGGGCACTGCTTCCAGCAAAACATCTTCAGTTGTTAGCTCTGGCAAAGAGGTGCGCCGAGTTGCCGTAATTTGGTAAAACAACTCTTCATAGCGACTCAGTGCTTGTTCAAAGGAATAGTTCAAAACCGCATACCGCCGTCCTTGTAGTCCTAATGCCTCAGCCTCAGCCGGGTTTTCTTGAAGATGTAAGATTGCTTCTGCCAGCTTATCTGGCTGCTCAGGTTCCACAACCATACCGCCGCCGCTCTGAAGAATTGCCCTTGCAGCAGTTCCATTAGATGGCACCGAAGCAATGATGGGGCGACCACTGGCAAGCAGCACTTGAATTTTAGAGGGCATGTTAAACGATATCACGTTGTTCTTTTGCATGACTAACCCTACATCTGCTGCTGCCAACATTTCTGGTAACTGCTCCCTCGGCTGAAAAGGTAGCAACCGCACATTTTCTAGCTGGTACTCAATGCAGGTTTCTTTGAGAACTGCCAACGCTTGAGGTTCGCCCACAATTACAAAAACAATTTCGGGAACATGGCTCAAGTGAGCCGCGGCTCGAATAACGGTTTTCAGTCCTTGGGTCAGGGCAATGTTGCCAGAGTACATAACGACAAACTTGTCTTCAAGGTCATGGGCTCTTCTAAAAGCATTATCGATTTTGGGCAAAGGGCGAATAAATTTCACATCAACCCAGTTTGGGATGCAGCGAATTTTTTTAGCAGGAACGCCTTTAGCCGTGAGGTTGTCGGTAAAGCCATCAGTAATCACGCTAATAGTGTGTGCCGTGTGATAGGCGAACTTTTCTAATACCTCAAAGACTCGAATAGCTTGCTTATTGGTTAACAGACCGACATGAACGGCTGCATCGGGCAAGATGTCTTGCAGGTTTAGCACGACGGGGCAGGAGTACAACCAGCCTAGCAAGGCAGCAGGCACTGACACAGGCAGGGGAGGAACCGTCAGCAAAATCGCGTTGGGTCGCCAGCCTCGGAGCGCTTGAGTGAGGCTGCTGATCACAAAGCTACCATCTAGTAACATGCGGTTAAGCAATCCGGGTTGAGGGCGCGTCCAGACACAACTCCGCTGGATGATAACGCCATTGCGTTCTTCGGTGCAGTAAAGCTTGCCCTTATATTCGGGATAAACTTGACGCTGAGGATAATTGGGCATTCCTGTAACAACTCTTACCTCGTGCCCTCTTGCTACGAGTCCTTCAGCTAGCTCCGTCATGAGTGGAGCGATACCAATAGGTTCAGGATAGTAATTGTAGGAGTAAATTAGAATTCGCATGAATTTTGGCTCGACTAAGACAGTTTGGCGAGTAACTTATGAATAGAATTAGGCTTAAAAGAAAGGGCGATCGCGCTTTCTTTTAAAGATTTGACAGTGAAGTTTTGTACATTGATTAGTTGAAGAAAATAAGCATCTTTAACGCCTAGTAGTTCATTCTTTTCAATGTATTAACTTTTATTTGGGGGTTTATCATAAATAAAAACCACTGTATAATTACCAAACTCCTTTTCCAGTAAGGCTTTTAGGTTTTTATAAATAGGATTAATATCTAAACTCATAGGAATTTTAGAAATCTAAAATTAGTCTTCTAGAAATCTCTATAAGTATTTTTAATTTTTGAAAAGGTGTCTTTAGAGTTGTTCTTGAGAGATGAATGAAATCATAAAGAATGATTTTTTAAGAATAGAAAAATGAACTAAGGGTTAATTAAGTTATTAGCATTTCAATAGAGTCTATTATTTCTTGAGCTACGTATAGCCCTTGTAACTTACAAGTTAATCGAATCTCAGTATTCTCTAATCAGTATCAGTACTGATTTTTTATTTAATGTATTAAATTTAATAAACAAAGATTGAACTACTGAGTTGCCATAAAAAGCCCCTTTTTCCATACTAAAAAAGGGGCGTGACATGAATTGATTTGTTGCAGCAAATTACTTGCTGCAAGCAACGAATGTAGTTCGATCGCTCAATCTATCCGTTGAGCAACGCCTCAACAAATTCGTAGCTAGAAAAAGGACGGAGGTCTTCGATGCCCTCGCCCGCGCCAATGAAGCGGATTGGCAGATTGAGTTGCTGGACTACAGCCAAAGCAATGCCACCTTTGGCAGTTCCATCTAGTTTAGTTAGAACAACACCGCTGAGTTGAGCAGCTTCAGAAAAGACCTCAGCTTGGCGTAGCCCATTTTGCCCCAGGGTGGAATCTAGGACGAGAAGGGATTCGACATGGGCACCCGGAGCTTTTTTGTCGATGATGCGACGAATCTTGCTGAGTTCGTCCATCAAGTTTTTCTTGTTCTGAAGCCTACCTGCGGTATCGACAATTAAAAGCTCGGTGCCACGAGATTGGGCAGCGGCGATCGCATCGAACACTACGGCTGCTGGGTCAGTATTCTTACCAGGATTGGCAATTACTTCTACGTTGCTGCGATCGCCCCAGACCTGAACTTGCTGCACAGCAGCAGCCCGGAAAGTATCAGCAGCAGCAATTAAACAGCGATAACCCGATTTCTGGGCAATGTGAACAATTTTGCCAATAGTAGTGGTTTTGCCTGCGCCGTTCACTCCAGTAATTAGCCAAATGTTCAAGGTGTCTTTTTCAGGTACAAAAGTGAGGGCATGGGCATTACCCAAAGGCTTGTCCAACATTTCGCGGAGGAGTTGCTTGAGATAGGCGATCGCTTCGGCTGGAGGCAAAACTTCTTCGCGGAGCCTATTTTGCAACGATTCCACAATAAAATCAGTCGCTTCAACGCCCACATCTGCTTGCAGCAAAAGAGATTCAATCTCCATGACAGCATCTTGATTGAGAGGACCCTGCCCTACGATCGACTTAAGTTGATTAACGAGATTGCGACGAGTCTTATCTAGCCCTTGGCGAAGTTGCTTCAACCAAGTGATTTCTTCAATAGAAACTTGGTCAGGGCGACGACCTTGAGATGCTAAGACTTCGGCAGACCACAGAAAAGCTTCATCCAGAACAAAATCAGGAATAGTGGAAGAAGTGTCTAATGAGGCAGCTATAACAGCAGGCACAACTGGCTCGGGTTCAGCGATCGATTCGGCTTTGAGGCGTTCTAAGCGTTCGAGCCGTTCGGCTTCAGCTTGTGCCCAAAAGGGTAAGGGGGCGACTTCGGGAGCAGTGGTTTCGTCGATCGATTCTATGGGTTCTGTCGGTTCTGCGGGTTCTGCGATCGCCTCAGCCGTCTCTGCTGTGATATTCTCTACGATTACTTTCACGCCTGCTTCTACAACAGAAGTTTCTTCTGCAACGGACTCAACCTGTCGTACAGCGCCTTCTAGAGGAAGCGTAGGTTCAGCAGGTTCTTCAACTGCTTTCTGTTTTTGAATGTTAGCATAGGCAGCTTTTGCCCAACTCAGAGCATCTTGGTCAATCGCGGTTTCCTTAGCTTCCTCACCCGTTTCCTCAGTGGCAGCTTCAGAATTTACCTCTGCCTGACTTGGAGATTCTGCCGATTGTCCAGGTTGGGGCTGATTAAATTGGCGATTGAACCAATTGAAAGGAGTCATAAAACTTACTTAACTGAGTATTTTTATTGAGATGGGTACTTAAACGCGAGACGCAATGGCTTGGCTGACGCGTCGCAGGACTCCATTGATGAAGCGATGCCCGTCTTCGCCGCTGTAACGCTTTGCCAATTCTACCGCTTCGTTGATTGCCACTTGCTCAGGAATGCCGAGAAACCACATTTCGGCGATCGCAATTCGCAAAATATCTTGGTCGATGCGCACCAACCGATGCACCTGCCAATCGACCATAGAAGTTTCCAAAAGCTGGTCGATTTCAGTCCGGCTTTTTTGCACTTGGGTCAAAATTTCAAGGACATAATCTCGCACATCTTGCTGGTTAGAAAGCTGGACAAACTCAGGGATTTCTACAGCATGACCAATGCGGTTAATGGCAGCTTGAGCCAAGTCCATTGCATCTTGCACCATTGCCCGAGAACTTTGCAAATCAACCGCTCTGGTTTGACTAGACAAGAGGCGATCGCTCCCCCGCTCTAGCTCCGCAACAGCGGTTTCTAAAGTTTCCTGGGCTTCCGCTGTGAGGGTACGGATTGCTGCCACAACGACATCTTGAAGTTGCTGCGTCGCAATGCGTTCTGGCTTGGTTGGAAGCTGACTGATGCTGAGGAGAGCCAGTTCACGGGCGATTCGACGAGCTTTCATAATGGGGTTGGCGAGGTTCGGCTTGGCTATTGTAGCAGAGATGAGAAGCGACCTGTTGGGGTGGTTCTAGAGGCTATTGAAGTGGAATGCGGATGAGTTGAAAGACACCAGATTGAGAGAGAAACTGGTATTGGTTGGGACTAAGTTGGGTATCTCTAAGTTTTCGAGCACGAACAACGAGCAGAACGGAACGACGTTTACGGTTGCGCTTGAGTTTTTGAATAGCGGGGAGCACTTTGTCGTGTTCGGTAATAAAGGTGAAGGGACTTCGGGTATAGAACACAAGGCTGGGCTTGCTGTAGCCCACCATCATCAATCGTTCCCCCGGTTGGCGAACTTGAAGAATAGTATTAGCAATGGTGCGTAGGGGAAGTTGGCGTTGGGCATCGACTAAAGCAACGCTGGGCAACAGAATGATTAGTAAAAGGGCAAAGAAGCTGACTAGTTGAACCCTCCAAATCCAGCGACCCTGGCGGCGTAAGAGTAGGATGAGACTAGCGATCGCCAATCCTAGCCAGAGGCTGGCTGCCAAAGTAGGAATGCCCAACTGCTGCACTGCCGCCTGCAACTGAGGCAAGTCTTTATCGCTTTTAAGCCATCGCGGACTTAGCAAAGAAGCCGCCGCCAACAGCAAGGCAAATAGGATGCTGCCAATATGACTGAACAAAATGCCCCGGCTGCTTTGGAGACGGTATTTGAAACTATACATAGAGTCTCGCCAGAACAGCGCGACTAAAACAGCAGCAGCAGGAAGGAGCGGGATGGTGTAGCTGGGAAGCTTGGTAGCCGCGATCGTAAAAAAGCCGAAAATAACGATGAACCAGATTAGGGCAAAAATACCCAGATGTTGAGAACGAGGCTGTTTGCGCCAATGGTTAATGCGCCAGAACTGTAAACGGGCGATCGCCACGGGCAAATAAGCCGACCATGGCGCAAAGCTCATGGGCACTACTGCAAAGAAAAACCACCAAGGCGCACTGTGATTATTGACGACCCGGGAAAAGCGCTCCAGATTGTGATAGCCAAAGAACGCGTTGATGTATGCCTCACCGTTTGCCTGAATGACCAACACATACCAAGGCACCGTTAGCGCCAAAAACACGAGAATGCCTCGGAGCAACTGCATCTCCTGCAACACTGCTCTTCCATTGCCCATATACAGCAAAAAAAAGCCAATAATCAACCCCGGCAATACTAGCCCAACTGGGCCTTTGGTCAGGACTGCCAAAGCCATCAAAATGTAAAAAGCTAAATACCAACGGGCTTGGGCTTTAGCCTGCCCCAACAGCGCGTAGCCAATGAAGAAGGAAAACAGCGCAGCGCCTATGCAACCGCTGAGTAGCATGTCAGAAACGCCAGTTCTCGCCCAGGCAATGGTCTGCACGTTGAGAGCAATAAGCGCTGCGCCGAGCCAAGCGGTGAACCAGGACGATCGCGATAAATCTCCTTTCTCGTGAGCCAAACTCTTGTGAGCTAAACTAAGCGAACCAAATTGCTTGAGCGTGTAGAATCCTAAACCTGTCAAACCCGTTGCCGCCAAGGCTGAAGGAAACCGGACTGTCCAGGTATTGACCCCACCAACTTTGAAGGCGATCGCCATCAGCCAGTACACCAAGGGCGGCTTATCAAATCGCGTGATCCCATTGAAATAAGGCGTGACCCAATCACCCGTCACCACCATTTGCCGAGAAGCTTCAGCAAACAGCGGCTCAGTTTCATCTACCAATCCAGTCCCATCTAACTGCCACCAAAACGCTATAAAGCAAATTGTGGCGACCCAGAAAGTGGCTAGCATCCAGGCAATTATAGGTTGGTCTTCCCAATGAAAAGAGGGCTGAGAGAGGCGATCGTGATTCAATGACATGGGTAAACAAGACAGAGAGTTCTCTAGACCCTACTTTACAGGCAATCCTGCCTGGTACAGGCAACTTTGGCACAGCTAACCTCGGCACAAACCCTTATGGGCGTAGCACTAATTGCCACTCTGCAACCTTTGCGTTCCAGCCTGGAGCCTTCGTCTGACCCACAACGTAGGGGCCCCAGTACCGCTGAGAGCCATCCTGAGCAAATGCCACCAAAATATCTCCCAGATATAGCTGTAGTTCCTTCTCTGGAAGAGAAAGCACCAGCCCCTTTTCTCTTCCCTCTTCGGGCGAAAAATCCCAGTGGGCAGGCTGGGCGTAAGGAGTTGATTCGCCTGGTGCTGACTTAGCTAAGAGCGCAACTCGGATAGGATGCTTCGTTTGATTACTGACCCTAAGACTGCCGATCGCGCCTTCCGTGATAGGGTCAGAGGCAATCGCCAAGGGGGGAGCAGTTGGTGTGGCAGTTGGCGGCGGCAACGGCACCACTTCACCAGGAGAAGTTTTATCCACCGAAGTCGGCTCAAAGCTGATACTGACAGGCAGAAAGCGCACTAGTAAAAGAATGCCTAGTGCTGCCAAAACAGCAATCAATGCGGGATGCAGCTTTTGTTTTACGTCTTTTGTCATATCTATCCCGCCTACCTAAGTCTGCTCTTCTCTAAATCTAGTGCAGAGATCAGCATCTAGTGTAGAGATCTGAGCCTTTAGGATGAGACAGGTAAAGATTATTATTTGAGTTAGGCTGCGGAATCACCATTTTAATAGAGGGCTTGGCGATGCAGAACACACGCCTCAATACGTTAGTAGAAGGTTCGTTGCAGCGACTTACCCAATGGTTGCGCAATCCGTGGCGACGAATTTCGATGCTAATTATTAGTTTGTTGTTTGGTAATTTTTTAGCGTCTGCTGTCTCGACGATCGCCGGACAACGGGCAGAACCTGACATTCTTGGGGCTGCGATCGTGGTAGCAATAGCAGAAGTGATTAGTTGGATGACTTATGCCAACAGTCCTCGATCGCCAAGAGCCAGTCAGCCAGTCAGCCCAGCCAGCCAGCCAGTTAACCAGTCAGCTAGTCAGCTAATCAATCAGCCTAGAACATACCAGCGTTCTCTACTGATCGAGGCATTGAACGGGCTAAAGTTGGGGCTACTCTACGGTTTATTTGTTCAGGCATTTACCTTAGGAAGTTGAGTGATGCCCCAACCCAACTGGAAGGAGTTAGAAACATCGCTTCCTGCCGTCCTTGAGCCGTTTTGCCGAGATCAGTTGGGCTGGGAATCTTGTCCGCCAAAATTACTACAAAATTTTTGGCTCCCCCTAGCCAAGCAATTGATCACTTGGCATGAGCAGGTAGAGGGCGTACTGATTCAAGGAATTTTGGGCGGACAAGGCACAGGCAAGACGACCTTAGCCGCCATTTTGACCCAGGTTCTCACTCACTTGGGCTTACGGGTCTGTCGGCTCTCACTTGATGACCTATACAAAACCTACGCCGATCGCCGCCAACTAGAACAGATCGATCCCCGCATACGCTGGCGAGGCCCACCCGGAACGCATGATGTAGAACTGGGACTAGAAGTACTTCAGCAGCTTAAACAAACGCATTCGGCTCAACTTCCCCGCTTTGACAAATCAGCTTGGAATGGCAAGGGCGATCGCACCACTTCTGAAACCGTCGCTAATGTAGATATCATTTTGTTTGAAGGCTGGTTTGTCGGAGTTAGACCCATTGACCCGGCTCTATTTGATCATGCACCCTCACCTATTGAGACGGAAAGCGATCGGGCATTTGCACGTGACATGAACACTCGTCTGGCAAACTATTTGCCGCTGTGGAATCTCCTTGATCGGCTAATTGTGCTTATCCCTAATGACTATCGCCTCAGTCAACAGTGGCGACGACAAGCGGAACAAGGAATGATAGGGACAGGTCGATCGGGGATGTCAGCAACCGAAGTAGACGAGTTTGTAGAATATTTTTGGCGATCGCTTCACCCCGAACTTTTCATTACACCCTTTCTGCATAACACTCAAGCCGATTGGGTTGTTGAAATTAGCCCTGACCACTATCCAACAGCCATTCACCCATTACTTTAAATAAATCAGAAAAAATAAACTTGGTATAAAGATAAACTTGGTACTCTAGATTAGAGCCGTGATTTCACATAGAATACGGGTAACAACAGACACTCTAGTGTGTATTTTTTGCTACAGGCTAAATTCTTCACCTCAGGGTGCCTGGTCTGTGCAATACCAATGCCAGTCAGAGAACAATAAGGAAAATCATTATGGCTAACCAAAATGGTCGGAAAATAGGCAATTACGTCAACGTGATGGAGTTGCTGGTTAAAGAGGAGGTTGAACTACAATTGACAGCACTCCAGGCTCGGGCGCCTCAGGCTTTGCGTCAGGTCAACACCGCTGAACTCTTAGCGCTTGCCATGAATCATTTGCCGTCTCTGTATGCCACCAGCAAGAAAGGGCTGCGATACCAGCGTCAGGTGGGAAAAACCCAATATGCCCCTCAGGTCAAAGACGTTGTCCATCGCGCTTTAGCCACCGTTTTAAATGATCCTCTCCGCACCGCCGAGCCGCTCCCACCCCAAAATTTTGAAGCCCTTCACGAAACACTAGAGGAAGTGCGATCGCTCCTCGGAAATCCCTCAATCAATTGGGATAATCTGCCTGCTGCAATTGAGCAAGCGCTTAAACAAGCCCAAGAAGGAAGCGTTAGTCGTAGCAGCCGTCAAGCCGTTTACGCCGCTGCGAGAACACCAGGTTATCGCCGTCCTGCCTCGGAGGTGTCTCCCTCAATCTCATCAGACATTACCGTTCCCCTTCACGCCCCCATTGATCAAACAGGTTGGAACGAGTTCTCTCGTTATTAACCCTCGCCCCTGACTAACGCTACGAGCCGCTTTGCCCGTTGCGTTACGGCTTGCCAGTCGCCCCGTGCGATCGCTTCTTGAGGAAACAATTGACCCGACACCCCTACAGCGATCGCCCCAGCCTCTAAAAATGTCCTGGCATTTTCTAGCGTCACTCCGCCTGTCGGAATCATGGGAATATTTGCCAATGGTGCACAGATGTGGCGAATATAATCTGCACCGCCCACTGACTGAATTGGAAAAATCTTGATACAGGTTGCACCTGCTTGCCATGCCGTGACAATTTCAGTTGGCGATAGCGCTCCTGGAACAATCGGCACTTGCAAATCGACAGCAGCCCGAATTAAATCTACATTGGCGTGGGGCGTAAAAAGAAACTGTGCTCCTGCCGCGATCGCCTTCTCCATGTCTATCCGAGTCAACAGCGTACCCGCTCCAATCATACAATGGGGCAGATGAGCACGAAGATGTTGAATCAGTTGGGCTGGGCGATCGCTATTCCACGTAATCTCAATCAGTTCCATGCCACCCTCAGCCGCCGCTTTTGCTAGGTGAAGGCCCAGGTCGTACTGAGCCACCCGAATGACGGCGATCGCTCGTTGTTGTTGGACTTGAGAGAGCCACAAAAGACTAGACATAAGCAGAGAAACCCAAAGAATTTGCTGAAACTTTTCTGAGCGACGGTGCACAGATCGTTGAAAACTGTGGGCACAATCGAACGTGTTTTGACAGCTTCAGACTTCACACTTCTTCGTGAGTCGGGTATGAAAAGTACGTTTATCTGTAAACTTTGTACCTCTCTTCAGACAGATTCGATATCGTTATCAGGGTACATGTTATGACCTCTCCGTTCCCTTCATCCCCTTTATCTGAATCTAATGAATCCATCACGTTCGCCTGATGTAGCTCTTTATGAACTTGCAACTAGCCTCGAACCCACTCCCCAGACTTTACAAATTAGCCCCACAACTTTTAAATCTTTAGTGGGAATTGTTTTAGATCTGTTGCTGGAGCACAACATTGCAGCTACAATTTGGCTGAAATTGCCTAAAGGAGAAGTTTGGCAGTCAGAAATAGAGCGATTTTGCCAATCAGCGATCGCTCCCCATACGGTCTACAGCTTGCATACCTACCAAGAGCGAGTCAAAACCAACACCCACGTCCCACCCGCTGCAAGCCGCCTATCTGCCGATTGGAATGGCTTAGACACTCTTGACTTAAACACGGGCACTCCAGTTGCTATTTTAGAGGAAACCTCTCAAGTCTACAATCTTCCTCTGGCAGCCGAAAGTCAGCTTAAACGCGAATATTTCATCACAGTTGTCTCTAACGAATTCTGCGGTTCAATATTAGCGCATCGCCCCCGTTCACTTCGTCCGCGTGCAGAAGGTAATGGGATGGATCTACCTGACCCGAAGCTAGGCACAGACGACTCTCTAGAGCAAAAGCATCCTCTGTTTGGAATGCTTTCCTTCGACCCGGCAATTGTGCAAATGGCGATCGAGGGCATTAATCAAGCCATTCGGTATGGGCAACCTGCAAGCCGATCTGATGCCGAAATCAAAGACCTTTTAGTCGGTTGGGAGCAGCTTCTTGCCCGAGGCGTTAAACCCACACTCAACCCCAAAATGGTGAGCAACCTGCTGGCTAAACAAGTGCAGCGACAGGAAGAAATTTGGCGGAGCGGGGCAGCGCAACGGAGACAGGCAGACTCAGCATTAGTATTACGTCAAGCGAACGAAGACTTGCTTAAAACGCTGCAACAGAAAGATGAGTTCATTAAAAACTTAGGTCAAGAGTTACGAACGCCGCTGACCACGATGAAAACTGCCCTTTCCTTATTGAACTCGCCGACCCTTAAGCCCCAACAGCGACAACGGTATATGGAAATGTTGAGCAGAGAGTGCGATCGCCAAGGTTCTCTCATTGCCGGGGTTTTAGACCTGGTACAAATTGAAAGCTCTCCTGACTCTGCGCCTATGGAGTCTCTTCGCCTCAGCGAAATTATCCCTGGCGTTGTCAGCACCTATCAACCCCTTGCGCAAGAGAAGGGCATCATGCTGGCATACACGATCCCTGAAGATCTACCGCCAATCTCTTGCTTTAGCCAAGGACTCAAGCAAATTGCAATTAACCTATTGCACAACAGCATTAAGTTCACGGCTAGTGGAGGACAAGTTTGGGTGAGAGCCAAACAGCAGGGCGACACCATTCAACTAGAGTTCCGCGATACAGGCATTGGCATTGTGGCAACAGAAGTCCCGAAGGTTTTCGATCGCTTCTACCGCATCCGCCAAGGAGGAGACGATGGTAACGGGGTAGGATTAGGGTTGGCGATCGTGCAGCAGTTGCTGGTTCGCTGTGGCGGATCAATCTCGGTGAGAAGTAAGTTAGGTGAAGGATCGGCATTTTGCGTCACGTTGCCCATTGAGCGATCGTAGAGACAACTCAAGTTAAGACAGCAATGCCCATCCTATAAAACTTCGCGCCTGAGATACGGTTGCAGCACTTCAGGAACCTGCACAGTTCCATCTGGCTGCTGGTAGTTCTCCAAAATTGCCGCCATGGTTCGTCCCACCGCCAGCCCTGAACCGTTGAGCGTATGAACAAACTGCGTGCCCTTCTTCCCAGCTTCCTTAAAGCGAATATTGCCCCGCCGTCCCTGAAAATCGGTGCAGTTAGAGCAACTCGAAATTTCACGGTACTTGCCCGCAGAAGGCAACCAGACCTCCAGGTCATAGGTTTTAGTAGAAGAAAAGCCTAAGTCGCCTGTGCAAAGAGCCAGAACTCGGTAAGGCAGCTTCAGGGCTTGTAGAATTGCCTCGGCATCGGCTCTCAGGGTTTCTAGCTCCTGAAACGAAGTCTCAGGCTGCACAAACTTGAATAGCTCGACCTTGTTAAACTGGTGCAACCGAATTAACCCACGGGTATCGCGCCCATAGCTCCCAGCTTCGCGGCGAAAACAAGGGGTGTAGGCACAGTGATAAATGGGCAAATCTTCGGCGGCAATAATTTCATCGCGATAGAAATTGGTAATGGGCACTTCGGCAGTAGGAGTCAGCCAAAGGTCATCGCGATCGCACTTAAAGCTTTCTTCTGCAAACTTAGGCAGCTGCCCTGATGCCGTTAACGACTGCGTATTTACCAAAATTGGCGGCAATATTTCAACATAGCCCGCTGCAATTTGAGTGTCTAGCATGAACTGAATCAACGCCCGCTCCAGCGCTGCTCCGGCTCCAATGAGGGATACAAAGCGACTTTGAGCAACTTTTGTAGAGCGCTCAAAGTTCAAAATTCCTAACTTTTCGCCAATTTCCCAATGGGGCAAAATGTTGGGATTCGTCGGCAAATACTCGTTGCCCCATCGGCTCACCTCAACGTTTTCATCTTCGTTTCTACCAACAGGTGTAGTCTCGCTCGGCAAGTTGGGAATAGTTAGCAAAATCTCCTCAATCTGAGCCTTTAGCTCACGCTCTTGGGGCTCTAACTCGCCCAATTGCGCCTTAACCTGGTTGCCTTCATCGCGGAGAGACTGAATTTGTGGATCTTGGGGACTGGTGCCAGACTGGATTTTTTGCCCCACCAGCTTGCCCACTTCATTACTCCGAGCTTGAAGCTGCGATCGCTTGACCTCTAGTTCTCGCTGTTGTTGATCTAGCTTCAGCACAGGAGAGAGGTCAAACTCACCGCGCAGCTTCAGGCAAGCTTGGAACGATTCTGGATTTTCCCGAAGTTGTTTAAGATCAATCACGATAGTCCTTGGGTCTTGAGTCTGAGGTCTTGAGTCTGGGGTCTTGGCTAACTCAATAAATCAGAATAACCTGAGTCTGGGAAGATTTACCCAGAAAAGTCTAAGGATTTTCAGGCTAATTCTGGCGATGGACTAGCGTTGCACTTCCCTGCGCTGTGGCTAGCACCACTACCTCACTTAAGTTGACATGGGCTGGACGAGTTGCACAAAACACCACAATTTCAGCGATATCCTCAGGCGTTAGCGGCGTAACGCCCTGATAAACCTGTTTAGCGCGATCGCTGTCGCCTTGAAATCTTACCTGGCTAAACTCAGTTTCGACCATGCCCGGATCGACGGAAGTAACACGCACGGACGTACCGAGTAGATCCATCTTCAGACCTTCGGACAAGACGCGAACAGCAGCTTTTGTAGCGCAGTAAACATTCCCATTAGGATAAGTCTGGTGTCCGGCGATTGAGCCAATGTTAATGACGTGTCCTTGAGATCGGCTAACCATACCCGGAACCAGCGATCGCGTCATGTACAGCAACCCTTTAACGTTCGTATCAATCATTTCTTCCCAATCTTGCACACTGCCTTCGTGAAGCTTGTCTAAGCCTCGGCTCAAGCCTGCGTTGTTCACCAAAATATCGACCGCCGACCAGGCAGCAGGGAGAGCAGCAAGGATTGATTCAACTTGAGCGCGATCGCGCACGTCCAGTTGCAGCAGGTAGGTTTGACAGCCCGATTTTGCCAGATCCTCAGCCAGTTTTTCTAAGCGATCGAGCCGTCGTGCTGCCAAAATCAGCTTGGCACCTGCGTGGGCAAATGCTTGGGCGCAGGCTGCTCCAATGCCGCTGCTGGCTCCAGTGATGAGAACGATTTGGTTTTGGATCGAAGCCATGATTGCAGTACCGTAATTTTTTGTGGTGTTTGCCCCCGTGAAAGCTTCTAGTAAAAACTTTCAGCGGAAACTAATTCTCTTTTGTTTGTTTCCAATCTTCCATTGCCCCCATCACGAAACTTGCCGCTGGATGGTTAAGAAACTGCTCTAATGCAGCCGTACCACCTGCTTGGATGGCGCTTAGAACACGCTGCATTAAAGTAGGATTGTTTTCGATTTGGGCGATCGCTTCAGCAGCCAACTGCATTTTGCCTGTTGTGGTATTGGTTGGATAGGTTTTGGAAAGTTGGTCTAGAAGTTTTTGAATCTCAGCGGCGGCTTCTACGAGAGTTTGGCGTTGTTCTAGAGAATAGATAACTTGGTTGCCCTCAACATTGCCAGCAACAGCAGTAACGGGAGCATTGAAATGTTGAGTAACTTTTGAAGTTTCTTTGTCTGCCATTGTTTCTACAATCCGTTCTAAATTTGTATTGCTTTGACGTAAAAATCTCACTTCGTCTTTGTACTCTGCGACTCGTTCTCCTAGTAATTTAAGATCTTTCTCATACAACTCTTTCGCCTGACTCTCGATCGCTGCCTTATCCAATTGAGGTGCGACCTCTAAGCGAATGACAAAGGCTCCACCGCTTTTCTTCTCGATCGCCTGGATAGCTATGTTTTCATCGCCGTACCGCGATCGTAACTCTTGAAATGATTGAAAAAATGCTTTCCAGTCAATACCGTCGGCAAAAATGAGATCAACAGTTTCGAGGGCTTTGCGGTATAAAGTGGTAAACTCACCAGGAATATAGGTTCCATATAGGGGACGACGATCGTGAAAATGAAACCTCTGACTTTGTTCAGACCATTCAGCTTTGCAAAAAATAAAATCACATATTGCATTGTCTAATTGGGTGGACACATTGATATTCCAATCTTGTAGACAACTCCCAGAGAAAACTGCCTCTGTGAAATTAGTAGATAACGCTTGGCAAACGGAAAGATTAGCACCGCTAAGATTTGCTTTCGTACAGTCAGATCCAACAAGGTAGGTTCCTCTAAGTAAAGCTCCACTCAGATCCGCCCCCCAAAGAATGGCTTCATTGAGAATTGCGTCGTTAAGAATGACACCAACCAACTTTGCCGATTTTAGGTTTGCTCCACGTAGATTGGAACGTCTGAGATTTGTGCCGTCAAGAACTGCTTGCGAGAGTTGTGCATAGCTAAGATCAGCATCAGAAAGATAGCTCATGGGGAGGTAAGCATGGGTGAGATAAGCCCTCCTGAGATTTACTCCAAAAAGATTGGTTTTTAAGAGTTTGGCTTGAACAAGGACAGCACGACCGAAGTCTGCTTTAGTAAAATCAGCCTCTGTCAAGTTAGCCCCAAAGAGAGTTGCACTATTAAAATTACTGTTGAAAGAATTAGTTTGACTTAAGTCTGCTTTGAATAGATGTGCCCCAGCAAAGTTAGTCCTAGTGAGATTAGCTCTACTCAAATTAATTTCACTCAAGTCAATCTTATCCAGCTTCGCTTCGCTCAGGTCAGGTAGGATATCCAGATTGCTCTCCCTCCAACGATTCCAGCTATCAACGCCTCTCCTCAACTCCACCAAATGTTCTTCGATCGCCACGCAATCTCCTTCCTTCAATTATCCAGTCGCCTAAGACAACTCAATTAACCCACTTTCCGCTGCTGCAAAAATTCAGCAAAGTCTCGAACTTCTGCTAACAACTCGTCAGGTAAAACGTTGAGAATTGCTAAAACCTGCGCTTGAATCATCTCTCGTTCGGGTTGAATATCCGATCGCTCCAGCGTCAGAACCGCGATCGTTTCGCCTGTTTCTTGCACAAATTCCACTTCAAAGCCCTGCCCATCACCATAACAATGAACCACAGCCCCTCTGCTCCCTTTGAGCAATTGAGGCTCCTGCACATCGCGGGTTAACGTCACCATGTCTAATTCTCTAATCACCTTTACCTTCTTCTGATTGAACAAAAATATAGCCGAGCTATCCCAACCTCCAAATCCCCCTATCTCCTAGCCAAACACCGATCGCAATGTCCACATCCTTTACCGTTGCCCAACGCCTTGGCTTCCAGAGCAAACCCAAATACTTCTAGTAAAAACTTCCAGCGGCAATCCCGCGCTTTAAGATACCAATCCATCGACTGAGCCGCTTTTAGAGGATTAGAAGTGATTTTAGCGATCGCGCCACTCAGTTTGTACTGAAACGGAGTCAGCCATTCTAACTGTCCAACACCATGCAGCAACGCCAACGCTACTGCACCATCTTTAAACTGCCGCGCCACCGCAGTTGCATCGCCTTCAGCCGGAATTTTCTTCAGCAACCCTTGTGCCGTCTGGATTTGCTTGCGACCCTGACCGAGAAAAAACTTTTGACGCTGCTGATCTTCAGGGTCAAGCCATCCGGTTGGCTCACTCACTAGCGTCAGTGCCTCCGCCGATCGCCCATCCCGCCCGGCTCTGCCCACCTCCTGCACATATTCCGAAAGCAGAATTGGCGCATGGAAATGAACCACCCATCTAACGTTGGGCTTGTTGATGCCCATGCCAAATGCCGAGGTACAAACCACAAACTGAAGGGTGCCGTCTAGCCATGCAGTTTCCATGGGGCGGCGTTCAGAAGGACTCAAGCCGCCATGATACGCCGCTGTTTTGCAGCCTTGGGCTTGCAGCCAGCTAGCAAGCACTTCACCATCTTTGCGGGTGCGAACGTAGACGAGTCCTGACTGTTGGGATCTTGCCTGAATGAATTTCAACAACTTTTGGCGACGATCGCGCGAACTCCAAGCAATTTTCACTACCAGGTGAAGATTTGAGCGGTAAGGGCTTTGGCGAAACCGTTGGGGGTTTTCAAGCTGAAGAACTTGTTGAATGGTTTGTTGCGCAGCCGGATCGGCAGTAGCGGTGAAGGCAGCGATCGCCATCTTAGTTCCGGGCGGCTTGGTTTTTAGCAGCGCTGGACGCACCGCTCCGAGGCGGCGATAGGCTGGACGAAAAGTTTCTCCCCACTGTACCAGGCAGTGAGCTTCATCTAAAATTAGACCGTTGATGACTAGCCCAGGCTGACAAAGCTTTTCCCAAACTGGAGGACTGAGAAGGGTTTCAGGCGAAAGATACAGCAGGCGGAGACGACTTAAATTCTGAAGAGTCCGGAAGCGATCGTTTTTCGATATTTCACTGTGGAGTAAGGCGGCTGGCAGATGGCGATCGCATAACTCCTGCACCTGGTTTTCCATTAAGGCAACTAAGGGCGACACCACCAGAGTTAACCCTTCAGACAAAAGGGCTGGCAGTTGAAAACAAACCGACTTCCCGCCGCCTGTCGGCATCACCACTAAGGCATCTTGCGGGTTCAGCAAACATTGAACAATTTCGCCTTGGGGATAGCGGAAACTAGAATAGCCCCAGATTTTTTGAAATGCAGCCTGGACAGACTGCCAGTTGTTTCGATCGTGTGAATGCATCGTGGACAGAGCATAGCGTTATTCAACATTCGACAGCATAGCGGATTGTCTAGTCCAATCGAGACATCCAGCCCAATCGAGACATTCTTCAGACAATAAAAGATCCCCGGCTCTTTGGAAAAACCAGGGATCTTTCATGGTCTGAAGCGCTATCGACAGAAGACTAGAACCATTCTGCGTGGAAAGTTCCAGGCTTATCGGTGCGCTCAAAGGTATGAGCACCAAAGTAGTCGCGCTGAGCTTGGGTGAGGTTTTGGGGAAGGCGATCGCGTCGATAGCTATCAAAGTAGTCGAGCGAGGCACTGAACGCAGGCACAGGTATGCCCAACTTTGCCGATACTGACAACACTTCTCGCCAAGACCCTTGCCGATCCAAAATCGTCTGTTTAAATTCTGGAGCTAGCAGCAAGTTAGGAAGATTAGGATCTTCTTTGTAGGCATCCTTAATTTTGTTCAGGAAACCTGCACGAATGATGCAGCCCCCCTTCCAAATACGCGCAATTTCGCTGAGGTTCAGCCCATAGCCAAACTCTTTAGATGCTGTGCCCATCAACGCCATCCCCTGGGCATAGGAACAGATTTTAGAGCAGTACAGCGCATCTCGAATCATCGTAATGAATGCCTTAGAATCGCCGTCATACTTGCCAGTCGGGCCTGTCAACTGCTGAGATGCCGCTACCCGCTCCTGCTTAATAGAAGACATAATCCTGGCATTCACTGCTGCAATGATGGTCGGAATGCTCACGCCTAATTCCAGTGCCGTCATGATCGTCCAGCGTCCGGTGCCTTTTTGTCCGGCAGCATCCATAATCGACTCGACCAAGGGCTGACCAGTCTCTTCGTCCATTTTGGTGAAGATATTGGCAGTAATTTCAATGAGGAAGGAATTTAGCTCGTCGGTCAGGTTCCATTCAGAGAAAACTTCGTGGAGTTGTTCGCCGTTTAAACCTAGCGTGTTTTTAAGTAGGTCATAAGCTTCGGCAATCAACTGCATGTCGCCGTATTCGATGCCATTGTGAACCATTTTGACGTAGTGTCCGGCACCGCTGGGTCCAATGTAGGTCACGCAAGGGCCGTCATCCACTTGTGCCGCAATTTTGGTAACAATTGGCTCAATCTCTGTGTACGCCGCTTGGGTGCCACCAGGCATCATGCTGGGCCCATTCAGTGCGCCTTCTTCGCCGCCGCTAACGCCCATACCAATAAAGCGCAAGCCTGAAGATTCAAGTGCTGCAACGCGGCGATCGGTGTCTGTGTACAACGAGTTACCGCCATCAATAATCATGTCACCTTCTTCCAAAAAAGGCGTGAGCTGTCCAATGGTGGCATCAACAGGGGCACCTGCCTTGACCATGATCATGATTTTGCGAGGGCGATCGAGAGACTTGACAAATTCTTCAATGGAATAAGTCGGGTTAATCTGCTTGCCTTGTCCGCGCTGCGCCATAAACTCGTCAGTTTTTGCCGACGTGCGGTTAAAAACGGATAACGGGAAGCCGTTGCGCTCAATGTTGAGTACGAGGTTTTCACCCATTACAGCTAGACCAATTAGACCAAAACTTTGTGACATAGGGCTTATCTCTCTGCTTATGAGGGTCAATTTAATTCCAGTAAAGCAATTAAACTTTGGCGTTATCCCCTACAGAGTAGTCAATGGTTGTGGAATAGCGGGCTAGCTGAAAGGTTTTCTTTATCTGATAGGTGTTGTGGATCGCATTCTGATTGGTAAATGCTATCTAGGCTACAAATTCTACTCCTTGACCCAGCTAGAAACAGCACCGCTGATGTTCCTGGCTTTTTGAAGAAAGTAGGATCACGCAAGGCAGTAAAATGCTTCTGTAAATTCTGAAGGAAATTTGATGTCTACTGAACCTAATCTCTCATCCAGCACCACCGGAGCCGATGCCATTGATGTGGCGATCGCTCAGGGCATAGACTTTGATGGCTCTGCCATTCCCCCCGCCAAGCTTGATCTTTATACTCAGGTCATGGGACTAGAGGCAGGTCGGCAGCGCAGCGGTGTCAGTAATACGATGCGATCGCGGATTGTTAGAATCGGCGCTAAACACATAGCTCAAGCCGAACTCAACCAAATGCTCATCAATGCAGACTTTGCGCCCCTTAAAGAAAAAGAAGTTGCATTTTACTATGGCGGTCAGTAGGCGACAGCCAGAGAACGGGGAAGGCTAAAACAGTTAGAAACTTTCTAATAAATTTATGGGTTTGGGCGTTAGAACTAGAAAAAACTTGTCAAGACTATGGGAGAAGCTAAATAGCATCGAACAGATTATAGAGCGCTGCGCGTTCAAGCTGCTTTTCCGCTCAATCTCACTTGACATCTCAAATTGAAACTGTAGTTCTATGCCCTGATTTCTGTTGCTAGCGCCAAGTCTGTTGCCAGCACAAAGACAGAATCTCAGCCCATTCGATTCACTAAAAGAATCTGATATGGACAACGCCTTCCCCGAACTCTCTATATTAGTCGCCAGTTTATGAACTTAGATCGTCCCAAAAAGCCAAAAATGCTCGTTGTCGATGACGAACCCGACAACCTGGACTTGCTCTATCGCACCTTTCGCCGTGACTTCAATGTATTCAAAGCAGATAGTGGCATTGCGGCTCTAGAGGTTTTGGCGACAGCAGGGGAAGTGGCAGTTATTATTTCTGACCAGCGAATGCCCGAAATGAAGGGAACGGAGTTTCTGAGCAAGACGGTACCTCAGTTTCCCGATACAATGCGGATTATTTTGACTGGGTTTACCGATGTCGAAGATTTGGTCGATGCCATCAATTCTGGGCAAGTTTACAAGTACATTACCAAGCCCTGGGATCCCAATGAGCTTAAATCTGTAGTGCAGCGGGCTGCCGAAACCTACGAGCTGCTAAAACAGCGCACTGAGGAATTACTGCAAGCGCAAGCGCACACGGCATTGTTCAACAGCATTTTGCAAACGGTACGGCAGGGTGCCACTGTGGAAGCTTGTTTAGCGCCGATCGCCACTACCCTTGGCACCAGCTTTGGCACCGATGGCTGCATTTTGCAATTGGTAGAGGGAACGTCTTTAACCGCACACGGTGGCCATAGCACTAACGGAGAGTTAAAGAACTGGCTAGAGCTAGAGCCTTTGACGCAAGCAGCGATCGCCACCCAGCAGTTTCAATCCGCCATTAGCGATACCCCAGGCATTGTCAATCCGCTTTACGCTGAGGCAGGCTTATCATCTCACCTAATTGTTCCTACGACTTTCCACAACAAAGTTCTAGCCGTGCTTTCTCTGCAATGGAAGTCGCCTCGCTCCCTATCAGAGCCTGAGTTGACCATGCTCCATCAAGCCGCTCAACAGATAGGCATGGCGCTCAATAGCGTTCGCTGCCCTTAAGCAATGGCGGAGAGCGCTAGGATTAAGGGGTCGTTCAAATCGCTAAACGTGAGTTCTCCCCCTCAAGCTCAAGAGATTCAAGCCATTTTTGACCGGATTGCCCCCCAGTATGATCAGCTTAACAATGGGCTGAGCCTGGGATTACATTGGATTTGGAAGCAAATGGCAGTCAAATGGAGCCAGGCGCGCGCTGGCTCCATTTGTCTAGATGTTTGCTGCGGCAGTGGTGATGTAGCACAACTCTTGGCAAGGCAAGTAGGCACCACTGGCAAAGTCTATGGCGTTGACTTTTCTAGTCAGCAGTTAGCGATCGCCCAAGCCCGTGCGCCCCATCTACCGATTACCTGGATCGAGGGAGATGCACTCCATCTTCCGTTTGCTGACCAGCACTTTGATGCAGCAACCATGAGCTATGGCTTGCGGAATGTAGTAGATATTTCTGCCAGCCTCGAAGAAATCCACCGAGTGCTTAAACCAGGGGCGAAGGCAGCGATTCTAGATTTTAATCGTCCCCAAAGTTCTCAGCTTCGAGCTTTCCAACAGTGGTATCTCGACCATTTTGTCGTGCCAACCGCCCAACGCTTAGGACTGCGAGAAGAGTATGCTTACATCAGTCCTAGCCTCGATCGCTTTCCTACGGGTTCTGAACAGGTCGATCTTGCTTTACAAGTAGGATTTGAGAAGGCTGTGCATTATGCGATCGCTGGAGGAATGATGGGCGTTTTGGTTGCCCAAACCTGATTTCTCTGAATTTTTTACCGTTTACCCCGGTTTCCTGCCTTGGATCTTGCACACCTTTGGCTACTTCTATCGCCTCCTATTGTGGGTGGCATTATTGGCTATTTCACCAATGATATTGCCATTAAGATGCTGTTTCGTCCCTACAAAGCAATTTACGTGGGCGGGCGTAAGTTACCTTTTACGCCAGGTTTAATTCCTAGCAATCAGGAAAAGTTGGCTAAGCGGATTTCCGATACTATTATGGGTTCGCTGCTAACGCCAGAAGAATTGCAGAATTTGGCGCGTAAACTTTTGCAAACAGAGCGATTAGAAATGGCGATCGCTTGGCTACTAAAGCTTGCTTTGGAGCAAGTCCAAGGGCTGAACCAACAGAAGACTGCCAAGATTGTCGCTAATATTCTGCGAGATTTGTTAGGGCAATCGCTACCCCGAATGTTAAAGGTATTGGCACGGCGCGAAGACTTTTTAGAACCACAGTTGAACCAGCTTTTTGACCAAGTGCTACTAGAGCTTCAATTGACAGAAGTACAAGCCAATCAGCTTTCAGCCTGGTTTCTTAAAGCAGTGTTGCCCCCAGATGTTTTGAGACAAGCGATCGTCGATTTTTTGACCGATCGCAACATTAAAATTATCGACGAAGGCTTTCGGGAAAAGACCAGTGGTACTTATTGGGTTGTTGCTAATTTGTTTGGCGTACGCAATGCGCTCACTCGCCTCCGCACTTACTGTCTAGACGAAAGAGAAGCCAGCAATGCCCGCATCGAAGAATTAATTAAATCCCTCAGCATTCGAGAACGGGTGCAAGAGTGGTTGCAAAATCTTTCAATGCAGAATCTACCCGTGTCTACCGTAAGGCAGCTTCGTAAAACCCTGCGAGACAGCATCCGCGATTATCTACAAAACTCTGGCACAGAAATGATCCAAGGGCTGAGCGCGTCGATCGAGTGGGAAAACATCGCTTCTGTTCTACTCAACCGCCTCCGCACCTCTGAAGTAGTGACCAGTTCGCTAGTTCCAGTTAGCCAAGAATTAGCCCTAGTCATAGAGCGTTACTTGGAGCGGGATTTAGAGGCGATCGTGGCACAAGCTATTCCTATTCTCAATATCGATCAGGTAATTATTAACCGGGTTAAAGCGACTTCGGCGAAGGAGTTGGAACTGGCGATTCAAGGAATTGTTAAAAGCGAATTGCAGGCGATCGTTAATTTGGGTGGAGTTTTGGGAGTAGTGATTGGTGCGTTTCAATCTATTAGTTTGTTGTTGCAATAAAGAGGTGGTTGAATAGGCGATGGCTTAAGATATGCTACTAATTTGGAGCGATTGATCTTGTACGGCTTTGGAGCGATTGATCTTGTACGGCGCAGATCCGAAGGATAAGCATCCAATGAGGGGATTTCCACAAGTCTGCTTCATTCAAAACACCGTGTCAAATCCCGATATTATTATTGGAGATTACACGTACTACGACGATCCAGAAGATTCAGAAGATTTTGAGCGTAATGTTTTATACCATTTTCCATTCATCGGCGATCGCTTAATCATCGGCAAGTTTTGTGCTTTGGCAAGAGGCATCAAGTTCATCATGAATGGTGCCAATCACAAGTTGGATGGATTTTCGACCTATCCATTTCAGATTTTTAGTAACGGCTGGGAGAAAGTAGCTCCTCAAACTGAAGAACTGCCCTACAAAGGCGATACGGTTATCGGCAACGATGTGTGGATTGGCTACGAAGCAGTAATAATGCCAGGAGTACAGGTGGGAGATGGAGCTATCATTGCAGCAAAGTCAGTCGTTGTAAGCAATGTTTTGCCCTATACAATTGTTGGCGGCAATCCAGCCAAACGGATCCGACAGCGCTTTGATGATGACGTGATCCAAGCATTACTTGAAGTCGCTTGGTGGAATTGGGACAGTGAGAAAATTACGCGCAATTTGGAGAAAATTGTAGCGGCAGATGTTGAAGCTCTGACAAATTGTGATTAGCAGTGCAGTAAAACAAATCTGTTAGCTCAGTTTTCTCAGTAAGCATAATTCCCCGGCGGTAGCAGAAAAGGTACTCTGGAAGATGACAATCTATTGACTTAGTAGAAATATTGTTGAGGGAAGGGGCGATCGCGCTGGTTGTTCCTTCCGATTAGATCGCATAGAAAACAAATTACATTCTCAAGGCTGATAGAACCAGGATACAGTGCCGTTTAATCAATCGGGTCAAACCTTTTCACTAGGAGCGCCCACAAAATGATAGGCAGTCCGGCAGCAATGCTGAGAAGGGCTTGAGTAAGAGTCAGGGGTTGAGTGTCAAAGAGCCCATTCATCACACTCCATTGACTAAACAAAACTTGTAGTATCCCCAAAGCCCCCGCTCCAATAACTGGAGCATAGCTGATAGGTCGGCGGTGACCAAAGAGGTTTGCCATAACAGAGGGAACAAAACTACTGATGGTCAGGAGGTAGAAAGTCTCGGAGGCAACCAGTGCATTGATAGCAACCGTCCGAGCAATGTCAGCATCGTTTGTCATTTTTAATGCCCACTCAAACATGCCGAAGGTGACGATACAGTTCCAAATCGAGATGATTAAAACTCGGAAGATTAAACTCTTAGAAAGCAATGCTTCACTGGGGTTGCGAGGCGGTTGTTGCATAGCACGCTGGGATTTCGGCTCAAACGCTAGCGGCAAGGAAAGCGCGATCGCACTAACTAAATTGACCCACAGAATTTGCACAGGAACAATCGGCAGTATGGTTCCAAGCAACACGCCCAGTAAAACGGTCAGAGACTCACCCCCGCTTATTGGTAAGATAAACCCGATCGCCCGCCGTAAATTGCGATAAACGGTACGTCCTTCTTCAACAGCTGCCCCGATTGAGGCAAAATTATTATCAGTTAAAATCATGTGCGCCGCTTCTTTGGCGACTTCCGTGCCCATGCCCATTGCCACACCAATATCCGCCTGTTTTAGGGCAGGAGCATCGTTAACGCCATCACCTGTCATCGCTACAATTTCGCCTTTCGCTTTCAACGCTTCAACTAGACGCAGTTTTTGTTCAGGGGCGACTCGCGCAAAGACATCGGTGGCTTCCACAGCATTTCCCAAGCCGTCGGAATTCATCTGGACAAGCTCGCGACCAGTAAATGCAGTCTGAGATTGTTGCAAGCCAATCATCTGAGCGATCGCGGTTGCGGTCGTCGGATGGTCTCCCGTGATCATCTTGACTTTAATTCCGGCAGTATGACAGTCCCGGACAGCAGCGATCGCTTCTGGACGGGGTGGGTCGATCATGCCCTGCAAGCCCAGAAAGACTAGATCTTGCTCAAGCTCATCTGGCTCAATAGTTTCGGCATCTGGGGCGATCGTTTTTTTGGCGAATGCCAGCACCCGCAACCCTTTTTGAGCCATTGCCTCCGCTTGCTGCTGAGTTAACGCAACATCCAGCGCAGTTTGTTCTGCCTGGGAATTCATCAAACTTCGACAGCGCGGCAGAATGGCTTCGATCGAACCTTTGACATAAACACCGCGATCGGTTCCCTGCTGATGCAACGTTGCCATATATTGAGCTTTCGAGCTAAAAGGAAGTACATCCAAGCGCGGCAGTTCAGTATCCAAAGCCCCTCGATCCAATCCGGCTTTCTCGGCAGCAATCAGCAATGCGCCTTCAGTGGGGTCGCCTACAATCTCCCATTGGTCATCCCCAAGCTGAAGATGCGAATCGTTACAAAGCAACCCAGCTAACAAACAGTCGCGTAGTGCCGCATTGGTAGTTAGGTTAACCCGCTGCTGGTTATATAAAATCTCCCCCTGAGGTTCATAACCGACTCCGGTTACCGAGTATTGTTGTCCACCCGCAGCGATTTCCTGAACGGTCATCTGGTTTTTGGTCAGGGTGCCCGTTTTGTCAGAACAGATGACTGTCGTGCTACCCAACGTTTCAACCGCTGGCAGTTCCCGGATGATCACGTGACGCTTTGCCATCCGGGACACCCCGATCGCCAGGGTAATGGTGACAATTGCAGGCAACCCCTCAGGAACAGCACTAACTGCCAGTGCTACGGCTGCTTTGAACGTTTCAAAAAAGTCTCCACCCCGTCCAATTCCAATCGCTAACGCCATCGCTGCTAATACCAAAACGGCATAGAGCAAGGTACGGCTAAACTTCTCAATCTTGCGGGTTAGCGGCGTTTTGAGGTGACCAGACTGCTGCATCAGTTGCGCTACCCGTCCGGCTTCAGTCTGATCTGCGATCGCAGTCACTAGCCCCATCCCTTGCCCCGCCGTAACCAAACTGCCCGTGTACGCCATGTTGATGCGATCGGCAAGCGAAATATCTTGAGGCAACTGCTCTGTAACTTTGATGATTGGAACCGACTCGCCAGTGATGCCAGACTCATCAATCTGCAAATCAAAAGCATCGGTTAAGCGTAAGTCTGCGGGAACTTTATCGCCTGCCGTCAGCACAACCAAGTCTCCCAAGGTCAGTTCACTGGAAGAAATTTGTACCTTCTCTTCATCCCGAAACACCGTTGCGCTCATCGTTACGACTTCTGCGAGAGCCGCGATTGCATTCTCAGCCTTTGACTCTTGGATAAAGCCAATTAAAGCATTGCCGATCGCAACAGTAAAAATAACGCTTGCATCTACAGGTTCTTTGAACAGGGCTGTAACGGTCGCAGCCACCAGGAGAATATATTGAACAGGCTGTTGAAATTGCTGAAGGAACCGCCGCCAGCGACTTTCCCGTGACTGACTAGCAAGGCGATTGTAGCCGTATTGAGTCTGCCGTTTTGGGATCTCATCAAGCGTTAAACCCCGATTAGAGTCACTTTCAAGAAGTTGAGATGCCTTTTCTATGGAGAGATGATGCCAAGGATGTGATAGCAAAATGAACTTGCTTCCTTCCAAAAAACGCAATAGGTTTCTGTATAGTGAGTCGTTAAACTCAGACAATTGCCAGTATTAAGCAACTGCCAGTAACAGTAATATCTCAACTCTAGCAAAACCTCTTTGCTGTTGCTTCTCTCCTTGGATCAGTAGATTGCTATCAATCTCACTCTTGCCCTGGAAGCTCACGTTAGTTTGCTCAATTTATATAGATATGCAAGATCATCTCTCCACCACGTTTGGACGATCGTCGATCTGATTGAAAAGCGATCGATTGAGAACAGTCATAATTGGATTCTCTGTCAGCGAATTCTGGGTACTGCCACCGTGATTTATGAACCGAGATTCAGCCAGTCTGCTTGATATTGTCAGATTTTTAGTATCTTTTGCCCAAAGTAAAAAGCAAGAGATGACTCAGTGGGTCGTCTCTTGCCATTCTTGTAATAGCCTCATCACGATCGCTTCTGAGAGGTTGTCTGAGAAGTCTAGGTTGCTATCCAACCCGCCCCCAAAGTCCCCCATTTTGGGGGACTTTGAAGAAGGAGTGGCTCGGAAGTCGCCCCAAAATGGGGGGTTGGGGGGCAAGTGTAAGAATCTTTGATACTTCTCAGACATCCTCTGACAACTTCTACGCTTCTTTGTTCAGAAAGCCTTGAATTTGCTTGATTGCGACCTTACCAATGTTATAAAAAGCCCAGCTTCCCGCCAAAATAACAGGCAGAAGCACCACCAAAATTCGCCAGTCCATAGTGTCCATCCTCCCAATAAAGATTTTTGAAAAACTCTCATCTTTAATTTCTATTTTGCGATGAGTTGAGACAATTTTCTAGTCTTTCTTAAATCCAATATCTGTTCCGGTTCCAGCATGAACCCTTGCCAGTTGCTCATATCGACGAGCGTGTTCAATTAACTCTGCTGCCTCATCCTCTGAAAGCTGGCGTAATACCTTCGCTGGCACCCCAACTACAAGCGATCGCTCTGGCACATCTTTGGTCACTACCGACCCTGCGCCCACTATGCAACCTGCGCCCACTTTGACCCCATCTAATACTATCGCCCCAATCCCCACTAGGCTGCCCCGTCCAATTTGGGCGCTGTGGATTACGGCTCGATGCCCGATCGTCACATAATCTTCTAAAACTGTGGGCTGACCGGGATCGCCATGCAAAATTGCCCCATCTTGAACATTTGTGCATTGCCCAACGACAATTTTTTCTACATCGCCCCGAACCACTGCCCCATACCAAATACTTGCGCCTGCCATAATCTCTACGTGTCCTATGACGATCGCGTTAGGAGCAACGAAGGCAGCTTTGGACAAATCGGGAGGCGACCAGTAGGTCGGTAAACTTGATAACTTTGCAGAAGGATTCATGGGCTAATTCACAACGGTAAGACCAGGTAAAGAGATAAAACTTTAACCACACAAAAACTACAAATGTCCTGAAGATCCCGGTGGAGAGCAAATCCCTCCAGCTATAATAAGTCCACAGGGCGATCGAAACATTGGTCACGCATGGCGATAAGAGTTTCATGATGAATCCAGCTTTTCAATATCCTATTTTTGGGCCCGAAATTCAGTGTCCTCACTGTCGCCAAACCATTCAGGCGCTGACTTTGACTGATACCTATCTATGCCAACGCCATGGTGCATTTGAGTCAGATCCTAAAACCGCCGAACTGGTTCATCTTCAGTCGGGGCGGCACTGGCGGCTATGGAACAACGAGTGGCATCGCCAACATACCCATGCAGATGGCATTCGCTTTGAAATTCATGAAGCCCTCGATCGCCTCTATACCCAGGGCTATCGTGCCACCCGCGTCATTATCGCCCAGCGCTACAAAGATTTAATCAGCACCTATTTAGAGCGCAGTGCCCCCTGGCGAGGTCAGCCTGAAGCTAGCCGTCCGCGTCTCTATGGATTGCCCGTAGATTTCAGCCCTGATCCTATTGATGAGCCTTGCTGGGATGTTATTAATTTTGATTTGGAAAAAGAACCCGGCGCACCTGTTCGTTACCCTTACTTTCGGTTATTTGAGTAAAGCTTAAAAATGCATCACGCCTCTATTCGCACTGCTGATATTCATCGGGCGATCGCTTTCTACGAGCAACTCGGATTTCAAATCCAAGAACGATTTACCGCAGGCATTACTCTTGCCTGCTGGATGGAAGGTATGGGTGGACGCATTGAGCTAGTTCAGGTGCCCCAGCCTCGCCCAGCCGTCGATGCCTTTGCAGACGAACACTACACAGGGTACTATCATCTTTCCTTTGACCTGACCCCTGTCATAACCGACCTCTCGGAGTGGTTAGCAGAATTACAGCAAAGATTTGAGGTTGCTGCTGTTGCAGGTCAAGTACAGCCCTTAAAAGTACTACTGCCCCCGACCCAACAGCAGATAGGAACCCATATTTACGAAGTGACCTTTGTTGCCGATGCCGATGAACTACCGCTGGAGTTTATCAGAATGATGATTAATCCTAATGAAAGCCGTTAACATAATGTGTAGAAGCTTTGCAGTTCTTGTAATGCATAAGCTAAATTTGGAATTACATTGCTTTATATCCTTAACTCGTCAAAAATTGTCTTATGGAACCTGGTAGTACATCCGCTGATATCGCTGCTAAGCAAAATTCCCAAAAGCTAGCAAACGTTATCGGCACGCTGATTGCGCTATTAACCTTGGCTGTGCCCTTGCTGGCGATCGTTCACTATTCGTCAGGCAGCAGAGGAAATTGGCAAGCACCCGCTCAGCTTTCTCCCATTTCTCAAGAATAGGCAAGCTTCGGCTTAAGGCTACGAAAAGTTTCTGCTTCCTTACTGAAGCCGCCATTTTTATTGCTCCCTTCTTCCCGTAGAATGATCCGGGGAGCAGTCTTTGCTGTGACCTAGTTGTTGATTTGGAGAAACGCTGTGGATTTATCGCTTATTCCCCCTCAGCCCAAGCCCGGAATTTTGAATGTGATCATTGAAATTCCGGCGGGGAGCAAAAATAAATATGAATTTGATAAAGAGTTAAATGCCTTCACGCTCGATCGGGTGCTCTCCTCATCTGTACAGTATCCCCTCGACTATGGATTCATTCCTAATACGTTAGGGGATGATGGCGATCCGCTAGACGGCATGGTGATGATGGATGAGCCAACTTTCCCCGGTTGCATTATTGCAGCTCGACCCATTGGCATGTTGGAAATGGTAGATGGGGGCGATCGCGATGAAAAAATTCTGTGTGTGCCCGACAAAGATCCCCGTTACGCCCACGTCAAGTCGCTCAAAGACGTTGCGCCGCATCGGTTAGAGGAAGTGGCTGAGTTTTTTAGGTCTTATAAAAACTTAGAAAAGAAGGTAACTGAAATCCTAGGCTGGAAAGATGTAGATCAAGTTGCTGCCCTAGTAGATCTCTGCATTAAGGCAGCATCCAAATAAGCGCTAAGATATTTATAAAGGGGCTTGTAGAATCTATTTTCTATAGGTCTCTTTTTTCAGAGCTAGGAGGGCTTTCCCCAAGGCAGGCATCTCCTCACAACTGAGATGAGCAAAGTTTTGGAGGAGTTGAGAAGGCGATCGCGTTAAGCATGACTAAAATTTTTGGCATGATTGAAATTCTTGAAACTCAGATTGAAAGCATCGAAGAACGACTGAGGCAGGCAATGCTTGCTTCTAATGTCAGCGTCTTGGATGAATTACTAGCCCCCGAAATTATCATCACCAGTCATCTTGGAGAATTATTAAAAAAACAAGATGATCTAGCTGCCCATGAATTTGGACTGATTAGGATACACGAGTTAAAACCTTCTGAGCAGCAGATTCAAATATATGGAGCAATGGCGATCGTTTCAGTCCGAATGCAATTGTCTGGTAGTTACAATGCCAGTCCTGCAAACGGAGACTTTCGTTTCACAAGAGTTTGGGCTGTCTCTCCAAGCGGAGCTTTGCATATTGTCGCTGCACACATAGGTCTGGTAGTTTAATCGAGAAAAATGCTGACGCGATCGCAAA
The DNA here is from genome assembly GCA_019358855.1 of Timaviella obliquedivisa GSE-PSE-MK23-08B. Lineage (NCBI taxonomy): Bacteria > Bacillati > Cyanobacteriota > Cyanophyceae > Oculatellales > Oculatellaceae > Timaviella > Timaviella obliquedivisa. The sequence continues at coordinate 55,988 of JAHHII010000020.1, forward strand.
TTGATCAATGAAAGTTCGACCTGCCACGCCTAGTGATGTGCCTCTGATTTTCTCATTTATCCAAAAAAAATCAGAATTTGACCGAAACATCGGTGCATTTTCTGGTGTACTACAAGTGTCTGAAGACAAAATACGCAGAACACTTTTCGGAGCTATTCCTTTTTCTTTCGTTTTGTTTGCAGAGTTTTCAGCGCATGAGATCGGCTTTGCGCTATATGGATTCCGATACTCGTCATTTGTAGGGCAGCCCAGCATTTGGCTGGATGATCTATACGTGGACAGCGAAATGAGAAGTAAAGGTGCAGGAGCCGCATTAATGGCTCGGTTAGCTCAAATTGCGCAGGAAAATGAATGTACCTACCTTGCTTGGAATGCTGATGCTCGAAATGCCTCTGGAATTCGCTTTTACAAGCGGTTGGGTGCAGAAATTACGGAGCAGCATGGCAACCGATGTTTTTTAAGATGGATTCCGTGGGCAGATGTGCAGCCTATGTCTGAGGTAGGCACAAGTTATTAGGTTGATCATTTTGGTATCTCAAAGCGATCGCACCCTAACCGTAGCGCGTTAATCACCTATCACTCACCGCTTCCGCCGCCGCCGCACTCTGCTCCCATCCACCGGAAACCCCGCGATCGGAATCACCTGATATTTTCGCTCTTCTTCTCGCTGCTTCACTTCGGTATAGTCCAACCAATAAATGCAGTCTACCGGGCAAGTATCGATCGCCTCTTGCACCACGTCTTCCGAGTCCCCATCTTGGCGCACCACGCGCGATCGCCCATAATCTGGCTCAATGTAAAAGGTATTACGGGCAACATGAGCACAGTGTTTACAGCCAATACAAATCACCTCATCAACGTACACGCCCCGTTGCCGTGCCGTGCCGCCTAGCTCCGGCTCTAAACCCGTACGTTCTGGCGCGTCTCGCAATTGGCCGCCTAGTTCTGGCTCAAAACCACCGTGCAAATCGCTCATAGCGTCTTCTCTATAATTAGGATGCAAGTTTTGGAAACAAAGGAGGGTTGAGAGCAAGCCCCCATCCCTCCTAATCCAAACTTTTCTAGATGACGAAAGACTTTAAGCCTAAGCGCTCCAGCGTTGCAGCACTAAGCGAATTGAGCCATCTTGCTGCTGCTGTTGCTCTGATAGCTGAAACCCTTGCCGGGTCGTTTCTTCTACAACCGTGTGGTAGGCGTAGCGCTGAGTCACTTTGTTTAAGAAGCCTTGGACGGTTAGCGGCTGCTGCCAGTATTGTAGATCAGCAACTAGCTCATATTCCTGACCATTCCAGCTAAACCCGACATCGTAACCATTGTCTTGCTCAATGGTGACTTCTGCCGTACGGGTTTGTCCTCGATAACCTTTAACAGGTTGATCGCCTGCTTTCCAATCAACCCCAACATCAGTTAAAGCAGCTTTTAAAGAAGAGAGATCACGAATCTGAGTTTTAATTTGGCTAAAGTGTGACATGGCGAGGAGTGTGATAAACGAAGGGGAACAAAAATTGAACTTAAAACACTACCACTCGCTGTGGTTCTGAGTCATGACCGACGCAGACTGTTGCAGCACCTGAGCAAAATACTCAGAAGTGGTTTCTTGATTTAATACCCGACCTAACTTAGCTTCGATCGCCGCTGTGACTTCAGCACAGGACGCGCCTGTAATACCCGTAACTTTTTCTTGAACTCGACCATCGGGATAGATGATGAACTCTAAGGTTTCCATCTTTTACGACCAGCTTTTTGGGGCTATGAAACATGTCGGTTCACTAGACCAAACTCTTCAAACTCGCGATCGCATTAAGTTTTATTAACAAAATGCATCATTTCGAGTTAAAGCATGTTGATTGTTTGCACAAAAGTGAGCCGTTGCTTGGGTTATTAAGATAGTTTCCCTTAACTTTCTAATGCAGTCAAGGAGAATTGCAGCGAGAGCAAAAGTCTAAACTCTACGGTGCCACTAGATTTTCTAACCCCCTACGTTCTTGAATGCGTTAGGGTATCGGTAGTCTTTTCATCCACATCCAAGCAATATCAACGGTTCATGAGCATTTTAGAAGCCCATCATCTTCACAAAAATTATCGTTTAAAAGGAAAAGTACTGGCAGCAGTTCAAGACGTTTCATTGAAGATTGAGGGAAATGAGGTTTTAGCTTTTTTGGGAGCCAATGGAGCGGGAAAAACGACCACCATTAAAATGATTGCAGGTTTGATATTGCCCGATCAAGGCTCGGTCAGGATTGGTGGACGAGATCCGCACCGTGATCCCTGGGCGTTGCGATCGCTGGGTGCCGTTTTAGAAGGAACCCGCAACACATACTGGCGGCTGACTCCTGAAGAAAATCTGGAATATTTTGGCGTACTACGGGGATTAAAGCGAGCAGTAGCACGACGCAGAACTTTAGAATTGCTCGATCGCTTTGAGTTAACTCACAAACGCCGGGAAATGGTACAAACCCTGTCTCGCGGAATGCAGCAAAAACTGGCGATCGCCGTCGCTCTCATCCATGATCCTCAGCTTTTACTATTAGATGAACCGACCTTAGGGCTAGATGTAGAAGCAACCGAGAACGTTAAAAACATCATCCGGGAGGTGGCAGCCGAAGGTCGGGCAATCCTGCTCACCACCCATCAACTTGATATTGCCGAAGAATTATCCGATCGGGTCGCCATTATTCAGAATGGGGCGATCGCCATTGAACAGCCTACGGCTAACCTGATTCGTCAATTCTCTGGAACTGCCTACACCATTGAGCTTGCTTGTAGCTTGGATGGCGATCGCATCAGTAAAGTTGAGGCTTTGGGCGGCGTGGTTAAGGGCAATAAAATTTACATTCGAGAGCCAGAAGTAGTTTACGACGTGCTAGATATTCTCAAGCCTTTACCTTTAGTCAAAGTTGAACAAGATCAGGCAAGTTTGACAGAAATTTTTCTACAAGTGATCCAAAAAGTTAAAAACCCATCAGCGCCCCTCTAATGCACCATGCTTGATCTTTTCTTGGCAGAGCTTAAGCGGAGTTGGATTATCCTCAGCCGCTACGCAACCGAAACCATCGGGGGCATTATTGCGACCACCTTTGTATTTTATGGATTATTCCTTAGCAGCCGCTACATTGCAGGGCCCGGAATAGCATTAGGCGATCGCCTCGATTCAGTCATTGTCGGCTACATCCTCTGGACGTTGATGTTATTCATCATGGGAGATGTGGCAGGCGGGTTGCAGGACGAGGCACGTACTGGCACCTTGGAGCAAATGTTTCTTACGCCCTATGGGGCTGCCAGAGTATTTGTGATCCGGGCGATCGGCAGCCTCAGCATTCAACTCACCCTCAACGTTGTCATTGTCGTGGCAATCATACTGATCACAGGCAGCAAGCTAGAATTTCCGCCTGCTTTAGTGCCCCCGTTCATTACAGCGCTGCTAGGAGCCTATGGCTTAGCCTTTACTGTTGGGTCGCTTACCCTCGTATTCAAGCAAGTGCGACAGGTGCAAAGCATTCTACAATTTGGGCTACTGCTGCTGCTGGCGGCTCCTACCGAAACTTGGACAGGCTCATTGCAGCTTGTAGGCTGGCTAATGCCCATTGCGCCAGGGGCAGGTCTGCTGCGAGATGTCATGGCTCGGGGGCTAGAGCTAGATGGAATGAGAATGGCGATCGCATCTCTTAATGGACTGTTTTATTTTACGATGGGCGTTCTTTTGTTTGGTTGGGCAGAACGACTCACTAAGCGCCAAGGTAGACTAGGGGGATACTGAATCTTGAACTTTAGGAGAAACTACTGAGATAAGCTACTCAACATTTAACTTGCAAGTAGCCCATTTCCTTTGTTCTTCACTTTTCGTTGCCACTTAATCTTTAGTTCTCCTTGATTCAGGAGGCGATCCAGTAGCTCTCTCAATTCTTCCACCG
>JAHHII010000021.1 GCA_019358855.1 Timaviella obliquedivisa GSE-PSE-MK23-08B
GAGTAGTTGCCGTGCCCCGCAGCTATTCAAGGCTTTGGGTGTTCAGGGCTTCAATGTCTGAAATACAGGCACAACAATCATTTCCAGGTTCCGTGGCACTATTTTACACGTATCTCGGCTCGACCCCTCATACAACCGAGCATCGGTGGGAAAGGCAATCGCCTTCTGTTGAACCGTTGTATCCACCGTGACGCCTTTGAGTTCACGTTTCGTCAGAGCTTGATATTGCATTGCAATTCTCAAGACTTGTTTGAGAAGCTTCTCAACCCCGTTCGCACCGACTCGTTTTCGCCATTTCACTAAACTGCTTGGATGACAAGGAAAATCATGTTGAAAGTTTTGTTCTCCACAAAAGTATTGCCAGTAGGGATTCTCAAGGCACTCTACAATGACAGATTCATCACTTTCATCGTAGAGTGCCTTGAGATAGTGCAATCCCACCAGCAATCGAGTCGGCAGCGGGGGACGACCGACCTCGCTGGCAAGGCTAGCAAATTCTTGCTCAAAGTAGTCCCAATCCAGGGTCGATGAAAGTTGAACGAGGGGATGGTCTACTTTGAGCAGGGGTGCCAGGAGTGTTTCAGAAGATGCTGATGGGGGGTGAGATGGGCTCATGATTTCACCAGTTTTTGCCAAGTTTTGCTCAGTTTCTGACAATTCTATCATGGCTCTTAGAGGCTATAATCCTTGCTCTTGTTAAGCTTTAGAGTTTTTCAGGGACGACTAGCTAGTCAATATCCAAACCAGGATTCAACGAGTTCTGCTTTTAAGGACTGAAGTCGAATCTTGGATGATTCCTGATAGAGCGATCGCGTTACAACCCAATCGATAAGCATCTGGATAAGACCATCCGGCTCTTGATACATCATAAAAGCCAACTGAAAACTTAACAGAGGCTGTATCGCCAATCGTGTCATTCATACCAATTACATAAGGGATGTGTTGGATAATCGCATCCGTTTGGACTTTGGAGTAACAATCGTTGAGGGCGACGAATTCTAGCCGCGGCTGGAAAATAGTTGAAATAAGCTAGCTAGTGCTGCGGTTGACGGTAGCTTAGCGCTGCCTGATTCACCTTCTAAAACTAAACCTGCTGTACCTTCTTTATGCCCACAAAAGTGAAGAACCTGTGGTTGAATGTCGAATAGTGCGCGACGCAAATCATCGGGACGTACTGCCCAGCGTTGCTAAAGATCAAATTGCTCTCGTTGTTGGCTCAGGCGCAATCCTTGGTCAACTTCTCGCACTTCATTATCTAGCCGTAATCGGGCTTAATCGGCAGGACTAGCGGCAAGCACCAGGATGACGCGTGGGGATTTCCCAGCACTGGGAAGATGCGCTAATTGAGCAGAACTTGCAGGTTGGGAGATAAGGTGCGATCGCCTACATGAAGATCTCCACCTGTGCTCCCGACTCCGTCACCATCAACAAAATTGACCCAGACCCCAGCCAGGGCGCTATAGAAATTCCTATCGATATGATTGATGCCTTCAGCCTTGTTTCCCAAACCTACTCTGATAGAGATGCGCTCAACCGAACTCCCAGCGAGTTCATCATCATAGGCAGAGGTGAACTATCGCCTAGTTCCACTGATCAATTGGGAGCAAGCTCAACCCTCCCCCACTGGATCGCCCATAACAATTCAACCAGTCAGTCGGCACCTCTCAGAAGCTAAGAACCCCAAAGCCACGCAGAGAGGCAAATTGCCTAATTGCAACGAGATTGTAGAAGTTTGAGGCTGGGTCAAAACCGCAGAGAGAGAGAATGTTAGCTGCATCTCCGCGATCGTGCAGTCTTCTACCACCCAGATCAGTTGCAATAGGTAACCCAGACATCTCCCAATCTCGCACGAGTTCTAAAACGGCGTATACCTGACCGAAAAATACACCCCGTTTTCCTGCCAAGTGCGATCGCTCGACTCCACCCGAATCAGCGGAATTCCCCAGTCAAGCCGCGCTGAAAAAGTGTCCCCTATCCCCCACAACAACCCGACCCCAGCTCCAATTAAGCTATTCGGATTCGGATCTTCCCCCGAACTATTCCACGTCGTCCCCAGATCCACAAAAGGGGTCACTTGTAATAGTCCTTTAATACTCGGTACTCGTAAGATGGGAATACGTATTTCTGTAGATAGCAGCGCTCCATTATCCGTTAATAAAGCATCCTGCCGATATCCTCGCACCGTTTCTTGTCCTCCTAAACCAAATTGTTCGGAGGGGAGTAATGACCCATCTGCCAGTTGTACATCTCCACGTACTAACAGCAGTGTATCAGGCGCTAACAACCGCACCCATTGTCCCTGTCCTCGCCAGGATAAAAATCGGCTGTCGGGCGTTCTCTCATTGATAGTTGAGTCCAGCAAATTTAATCCTAAACTCACTTGAGAGCGAGCTGCTAAAACTTGATTGTTACTGCGCTGCGTCCATTCTTGGAAAAAACGCAAGGCAGAAATTTTTGTACGTCCATTTTCATCTGCTCCCAGTGAGGGAAAGGGGAGATTCTCCTCTAAAAATTCAGCTTGACTCTCTTGTCGAGAAGCCGTAATACCCAGCGTGAATTCCTCAGAGGGGGATTCAAAGAGAGGCTGACGATAGGATATTTCGTAGTAGCGAGAGTTAGAGTCAATATTGAGGACTTCAAAGTCAGGATCAATAATGCTGCTGGAAGTTATCCCGTAGGAGAAGCGCAAAGTTCCGTTGCGGGGATTGAGTGGAAGTGTGTAGCTGGTATCAATGCCGTTGCTGCCATCAGTGTTGTTGTAACTGACTTGTAAGTCATCACCAAAGCCGATTAAGTTGGCTTGCCTTACTTCCAGTTGACGACGAAAGCTGCCGACACTGGGCGATCGCCCATTATCGATAGAGGGGGTAACACTAAAAGTGTCTGCTTCTGCGACTTGGACTTGCAGCAAACTGATGCCCGGACGGGTTCCCGCTTGCAGATCGGCTGAGATACTCTCGATGAGAGGGTCAAGCTGTAAAAGCTGTAAGCCCTCTAACAATCGAGGCACATTGAGCGGCGTAGAAGCTGCTAGTCTAATCCGACTGCGAACATAGCTAGACTGGAGCCGTCGAGTGCCTGTGATATTAATGTCTTCTAAACTGCCTTCAATCACCTGAATTTTAACGACTCCACCCTTTAACGTTTGGGGCGGAATGAAAGCACCAGAAGTCACATATCCCCGACTAACATAAAGCTGTGTTACTGCTGAACGCGCTTGCAATAGTTCGGCAAAGGATATTTCTCGTCCAGTGAAAGGAGCGGTGACCGCAGCAAATTCTTCTGGAGTGAAGACTCGACTGCCCACCACTGCAAATCGTTGCACAAAAAGCGTTTGAGGAATTTCTGCGGGTGTCTCTGATGGTGTGGCTGGAGGTACGGGAGTGGGTAAAAGCTCGTCAGGGGGCGGCAGCGGGGGCAGGGGCGCACTCGGTAAAGGAGGTTGGGGAATAGGATTGGGTGGCAGCGGGGCTTGAGCAATTTGGTTGGCGATCGGGGGGAGAGTGGGGGCTTCTAGTGAATTAGATGGAAGAGGTTTAGTCGGATAAATTGAGGTAGCTTTAGTTTCATCAGATAAAAGAATCGAAAGTTGAAGTTGATCTACGGAGACTTTTTCTGAAGTTGATTCTGCCATATTTAAAGTGGTTTCTATGCTTTTCACTGAAGATATATTTCCCATAAGTATCGTAATGATAATGGTGAGATTCAACAGCAGCATTTGGCTGAAAAAATGTAGTAACTTAGCATTCATAAGAGGGATTTTTTCGTTCTGTTACAAGAAGTTTTGAAGAGTAGAAGAACTCTTTCACGGTAGTAGGCTTAATCCACAACGCCGAAGAATTTAGCGACCAAAGTTGCTTGACCAACATTATGCTCTTGACCGATTCCTTTAACTTGTTCTTTGCAAATCATCTTCATGCGTAAATCTCATTGATGCACCATGGATCGTGGGTTAACTGAAGAGGCGGATGAACCCGCCGAGCTAATTCGGGGGCGGCGCTCTGCACCTATCTGTAAATCATCGAGCGATTCCCCTCAACTCCTTGCCCTGCCGTCATCTCTTTCAAGAGTCGATTGCTCAAGGGGGCGCAGCAATACCACCGTACCTTGAGCGGGATGATTTCAGGCAGAAGGTGTCGCCACTTAAACAGGTTGGAAGCGGACATACAAGCTACACAGAATGGGCAATTAATCCCATCACTTTACCATCTCCCAAGTTTTTGCAAAAAACCCCCTGACTTCTGTATCGAGTTAAGTTGCCTAAATCAGCACAACTGTGCTTATGCGAGTTGAGTCGAAAGCAGTTTTTCGATACGAGCGTAGCGGCACTAAAGCCTGCACCATAACTATTTATCGAATCGTAGACATTCGCTACGAGTCAAGGCGTTTATTGATTTCTTAGTAAAACGATTTGGCAGTCCGCCTTACTGGGAGGATGTTGCAATTTAGGTTGTCTTCTATTCCGTTGCTGATACTGACTTGTGAATCGCCTCGATCTACATTAGTGCTGGTGAGCGATCGCGCTCACCAGCACTGTTGGCGAATGTCCTATAAATAGATTTACACAAAATGTGCAACCGCTGAAGCACTTAATCTTTGCTTGCTCACTACTCTTTATAGTAGGTTTTTAGGAAAAGTTGGAATACATTGACCGACTGATAATATTGCATTGAGTCATCGGCAGACCGCCCCGCATTTTTCGATTTTTTGCACGACGGCAACTGCGCGGGCAATCCCATGCTCGGCACGGATTTTCATCCCCAGTAGCTGCCCGTTGCCGCATCGATTGATCGGTCACAGCCGTTTGAATCGCTTGAGCAAGTCGTTCAACCGTAAGTTGCTTACGAAGAATTGGTTCTGGACCAACGCCTAATTTCGCGTCGCGCTGCCCCCAAAATAACTGATCACCAAAGAACAGAATCACGATCGCCGGAACACCTGCCCTGAGACCTGCGGCTGTCGTCCCCGCACCACCATGATGAATAACAGCCGCAACTCGTGGAAAGAGCCAGGAATGCGGAATTGAGTCCACCATGAAGACGGTCTCCGGTAAAGCTTCCTGGCGTTGCTGAAAGGGTAATGATTTAAGCGGGGAGAGGAACTGTCCGATACTTCAAATAATGCATAGTCAGGCAGCAGACTGGAAAGTGGCATCGACGGCAGAATAAATTTGGCAAGATGTGGGAACAAACGAAAGTGACCACCCGATTAGTCGTGAGCTACTTCAATTGGATCTGGTAGCATAACCGATTTAAGACAACGGTGGCTCAACGAGCAAAACTGACAGAGCGACCCTGGTCTTGGCAAGACATCGTCACTTATCCCACGATTCTTTGAAGCACTACCGAAAACTCAATATACACAAATCTAAACCACCTGTCTGCTCTTACATAACGAATGAGGATTAGAGCACCTTAAATCCTAAAAAAGGGAATTCGCCCGCCATTTCCCACTCTCCACCTTTATAGTACCAAAGCAGAAGCCCTTCTCCTTGACCTGAAAAACATTGCCATTCAAGGTTCAGCCGATCGTACAACTCACGCGCTACCTCTGGAGTGACTTTGTTCTGTAAGGTAATGTGAGGTCGGTAGTGCTGTTGATCTTGCCGGGTCAGCCAGGGCATCCACCCCATTGCAAGCTGTTGTTGCAGATGAACTAGGACTGGAGAACTCACTTCTGCCGCCACCCCTCGCCCTAGAAAACGTAGACCTGGAAAAGTAAGAGACAAAACAGGTGCATCTGAGCAGAGATCCTGGAGAAGTCGTTGAATCTGATGTTCCTGTTCACCGGGTAGGGTATGGAAAAGAGTTACATGAGCAGACAAAAAGTTCTTTGCAGGCGGAAAATACTGCTGACGGAGGCGATCGAAGAACTCAAATGTAGGTTGATCCAGTTTAAGCGTCAAAATTAGAGGCAAGGATTGAAGCATAGTAAGAGGAGGTCTGAGAAGTATACAAGCTGTTATCTTGTTACCCTGTGATTAGAAAACTAAGATACAGGAGACGAGAGGAGTGACTTTATCCTATCGCAGCGATTTATCAGAAATCCGAGATGTTGTCTAGCGGAATCTCCGATCGCTCTACCTCTGCCCTTTTAACCTGGCTAGATACGTGTAATCATCGATCTTCTCAACGACAGGATGACTGCTGATTTCTCCAGGGTGGGTTTCTGTAAACCACCGCTGCCATATCCATTTTGCTTGCTGCTTAAATTGCTCAGACACCAGATTCCAATCTTTTGTTTTATCTAATTCATTCAGAAATTCAATGACATGGGCTGCAATGCTATTTTCGTTCCACCCTTGTTGCTTCTCATCTAATGAAAATATATCTGATTGCAGTCTGTCAACATTAAGTGCTTGTTTTAACGATTTACTAATCCTGTAATTACTCAAATTTTGCGAGGCTCTGGCCATACCGTAAATTCCATCGGCAATTAACCGAGCAAAACCAATATAAATAGCTCCACGTAGCGACTTCAGAAAATAGTTGATTGCAGTAGGCATATCTTTCTCAACCAGTAAATACCACTCTCCGTATGCCAAGTTGACCTCTGCCATGATTGAGTCAATGTACTGACCACTGTAGGTGGGTTCCAGAGACGCTCGAATAATCCGGGATGCAACTTCACATAGGGGTTTTGCCAAGCCCTCTGGATCGCCTAAGCGACTATGAATTCGGCTAGCATTCACCAGCCAATGAGCAGACCGCTGACGATAACCAATCTTAGAGGCGCAGTAAGCCGCACGAATTGAGTGTTGAATCGATTCCTTCAAAATGCTGTAATCGTCCTCATCACAAAAGCAAAGATTGAGCCGTGCAATCCTGCCGAAGATCTCGGAGGCACAGAGATATGTACTAAAATCAAATCGACCAGAGTACTTTCCATATCTCAAATTCTGCTGCGCAATATATTGATTCAACATACTCAGTCGATCTACAAGAGAAGACTGCCATTGCTTAGTTGATAAGAAGGTTGAATCGCCAGAGAAAAATTGATGCACCATCCACTCAATCTCATAAAGGATTTTAATCTCCAAGCATTGCTGAATATTACTGTCTCCACGTAGTCGTCTTTCTACCTCATCTAAAAACTTACGAGCTTGAGTTAAGTTGCCTTCAACATGGGCAGATCGAGCACAGGTAAGGTTTGCAAAACAACTCTGTCGTTTTAGATAAGCACCAAAACAGTCTTGCAAAATAGGATTATCCCGTAGCATATCGCGTTGAAGCTCTTGAACTTTATCAAGAACACGTTTGCCAAGATAACGATTCGCAGAGCTATCCTTAATCTGACGAAATGCATAGTCATTCAGAAGTTTCCTGCCCTGTGCTAAAGCGTTCTCAATCTCAGCAACTGCCTGACATACTATATAGTAGTTTTTATAGTTCTCCTGACGTTCTAACTTGTCAGACAACCATTTGCTTGTGGCGTTCAGTGAGGATTGTATAATCGCTTTAATCGTACCGCGATCGACCCATGTACTCTCATAAATTCCGCCTTCGCCCGTTCCAGCCTCAGCACCCACTTCACGGAACGCTACAGAAGCCTTAACTAGACCATAGCCCTGCTGGCTCAGGGAGCGTGTAGAACTCTCGATTAGCTCTAGGTGTTGGCAATAGCCCATGCCGATCGCCAATGCTGTTAATGTGTTCTCAATATGGGTTGCAGAAGATCGATATAGCCAGCAAATCTCTTCGTCAATCTCTGGGAATTGACAAATAATTTTTGCCTCCATAATAAAGGGGCTATCTACAGACTTGCTCTCAGCAAAATCATATTTCTCTCCGAATCTGGTTCGAGAGTCGTCGTAGTACAACTGAGACTCAACTGCCAGTTGGGACTGCTTCAACTCCTTTTTAAGGACAGTCTCGGTATCATCCAGGTAGTGTTGAAGTGAAAAAGTCAGAACAGTAAACTGACATTGATAGACTTTAACTCGGATATAGGGGTTGATGGACTGCTTCAGATGCCGATCGCTCAAAATTGATGAGCCAAGCTCAAAGAGTTCTACATCGTTGAGATCAAATCGACCAGAAGCTGAAGCAGTTGCCAGAAATCTTTGAATCTCGCCGAGGATAATGGGACTGGATATCTCAGATTTAAGGGGTTCTGAAAATAAAGCCTGAATGCGATCGGGAATGGACAATAGATTTGGGTTAGAAGTTTGCTCGGAGGGCAACTGCTGGGTATAAGGAAATGCCCTAGCTCGAATCGCCACCTCTAGATCATTAATTAAGCTGTTAAAATTGGCAAACCCAATATCAGGCAAACTTGCCAACATCGCTCGAATGCGCTGGCTCTGCTGTTCTCTGTTCGATCGATTCGATCGCGCACTGGGCAAAAAACCTGCCGCCTCTAAGAGGCGATCCGCTCCTTCTTTTCTCAGTTGCAGACGTTTTTGTTTTGCTCCCTTAGATATTTTCTTATGCTCTAAGAGAGAGGGGGAGGTTAGAAAGTCCCAAAGCTTCACCAAGTGAACCCGATGAATAGATAAACCCCGATCCCCAAGAGTCTGCATAAATGTCACCAGCGGCTGACGGCTGATACCTAAACCTTGTGCTAATTCTACGTTGGTAGCCTCTAAGTCAGCCTTAAACTGCTCTAATACCTGATGTAGATTCTGCCAAAACTGCTTTTGTTCTTCATCATATTTCGTAGGGTGGTCTTGAAGATGATCGCTCATAAGAACCTGCTAGCTGTTAGCCGGAGGTGGTTGCAATTCTGTGATGACGTATAAAATCTAGATTCTAAAACTTGATAGAGCGTAGTCATTTGGAAGTTCACTGAAAGAGCCTACACCACTTTATCTGGGAAGTGTCTATTTTATAGACATATAAAGAGCGGACTTTGACTCAAAACGAAGAAACTTATAGAAAATAATTGCTTCCTGTCTAGATAATTGACAGAAAAGTACTGTAAGCTGATAGAAAATTATAGATGCTGCCATTGTAACTGTACCTCTCACAGTCGAGCGCCGCCCTATGTCTTTGAAAAAGCGTAATCGTGGTTATATTTTAATTCCGGAAGGATTGCAAAAGCTCCAGCGTCGGTTGCGGGAGTGGGAATCGGCGCGAAATACTGGATATCGCTATTCCCAAGAAAAGCTGGCAGAGATGACGGGCTTGCATTCCGATACTATTCGCAAAGTGTTGGGAGCCACAGAGGGAAGCGATCTGAGTAGCATTGAGCGGATGTTTCAATCCTTCGATCTGGCTCTGGCTGAGCAAGATTATGTGCAGGTGGGACAAACCCCGGATCGGAGTTTTGTGGGTAGAGAAGAGGCGATCGTTGCGCTCAATAAGATAGCTCAAGATGCAAAAATTATTGTGATTCATGGGCGGGGCGGCGTTGGTAAAACCACGTTAGCTCGGAAATATTTCAAGCAAGGCACATTTGCCCTATGTCTAGAAAAATGGATGGCAACAGAAACCAAGAACATTATTTCAGTTGAAAGTATTGTAGAAGAATGGCTACGTCGTTATTTTCATGAAGAACCTGGCTGCGAGTTTGGCATTACCCTTTCGCGATTGAGGGAGAAGCTTCGCAAACATCCCCAGCATATTGGTATTTTGATCGACAACTTAGAACCTGCTTTAAATGGTGATGGCAGCTTTATTGCTGATCACCGTCGTTATGTTGAACTTTTAACGGTTCTATCTGATCCGGATGTTAATGCTTTAACTTTGGTCACTAGCCGAGAGAGGTTGCTTGAAAATATTACAGTAAGTCACTATCACTTGGATGGATTGTCCTTGGAAGCATGGCATCAGTTTTTTGAATCGAAAGGAATTCAAAGCAGTCCAGCAATCCTGGCTATGCACCAGTTCTATGACGGTAATGCCAAAGCAATGGATATTTTGAGCGCTTCCGTTTGCTTAGAATTTGAGGGTGATGCGGAAATCTATTGGCAGACGAATCAGAACTACTTACCACCAGAATTAGAAGGTTTGGTGAGGAAGCAGTTTCAACGTCTGGAGCAAGTTAATTCTAGCGAATATAACCTTCTCTGTCGTTCAGGCTGTTATCGCTATCAAGATGTTCCTTCCGTTCCTATTGCAGGACTAGATTGTCTTCTATGGGATGTTGCGGAGGATGAACGTTATAGTGTTATTCAATCATTAAAAAACCGTTCGTTACTTACATTCCATAAAGGACAGTTCTGGATTCACCCTGTCATTCGTAAAGAGTCGATTCGACGCTTGAAAACGACGAGAGATTGGCACGAAGCAAACTTGAGAGCTGCTAGCTTTTTGGGGCAAAGTATCCAGTTAATTCAAAAAACACCAGAGGCGCTCACAGCTTTGGAGCCTTACCACCACTATGTACAAATCGGTGATTTTCCAAGAGCAGCAGATGTGTTGATGGGAAAACGCTTAAATGTTTGGGGAACAAATGAATCCCTAATGCGCTCATTTTACAAGCGCGGTTTTTTACAACAAATGGTAAACTCTATTTCCAATGTGTTGGATAACCTCACTATCGAGGAAGATGCAACCCCATTAGAGCAATTAAACTATGCCTACCGAAAGGCAAAATTGCGGCATACATTGGGAGCGATCGCCTGGTTGTCAGGTCATATCCCGGAGGCAATTCAGCACTGCGAGGAAGCAAAAAAAACTGCGGCGAGTGCGTTGTTAGTGGGTGAATCTGACTCCTATCTAAGGGATGTCAGGTTGAATCTTAAGATCGTTGAAATCAATGCGCGATTGACGATCGGCATTTGCAAGATTGGATTTTGGGACTTGGAAACAGCCCTTGCTGATTTTCTTGAAATTGTAGAACTCAGCAGAGCCGTGAACTATGAAAAATTTGCGCCTTCTGCTCTGTTCTATGTGGCTTTCTTACAGTCCTATTTGGGTCAGACACAGTCCGCATTAGAAATTGCAAATAGGCTCTATGATGATTTACCAGAGAAGAGTTTACCGTTTTGGGTGACGGAATATCGTCTGTCTTATCTAGGACAAACCTACATGAAATTAGGAGAACTCGAAAGGGCAGTCAAAATTTTCGATCGCGTACTTGAATGTATTCAGGCTAGCCCATATACCCAGGCAGCCATCAAAGCTCAGAATGGCAGAGCGGAGCTTCATCGACGAGAGGGGAATTTTCCAGCGGCTGTAGTGTGTCATGCCGAGGCAATTCGTGTAGCAACAGAAATGGGTGCCCAATATGATCTAGCCGAGGCTTATTATCAGCAGGGTTTAACTTACAGAGAGGCAAACCAGCTTGATGAAGGTAACGCTAGCTTTGAGCGGGCAAAACAAATTTTTGAACAGATTCACGCACCGAAGCAGGTTACAAAAGTTCAGACAGCTCTGGAGAGTGATGCTATGCCCTCCCAACTACTTCAAGAAACTGAGACATTTAGTTTTGAGCCACTTTGTGAAAGCAGAAATACTTTGAAGATTGAGTGGAAGATTATTTTAGATGCTCCTTTTGAGGAGACATCAAGTGAGCAGATAGAGGTAATCATTGAATATTTACGGCATACATCAAAGGATTATTCTATTAGACTAAAACAGACTAATTCTGGGAGCATAGTTATAACACTTGAGGGATCTGAAGAGGGATTTAAGATTATTCAAGCTCTTTATAAAGAGGGTAAACTTACTGAAACAATCGGTTTACCTGTCAAGTTTGTTGGTTGTGAATTACCTCAACCAAATACTAAAAATTCAAACACCCAGCCGAATGTCGATATCTTCTTTTCTTACTCCCATCGAGATGAATTGTTAAGGAGTCAGCTTGAGAAACATCTCAGTGCTATCCATAATGGAAAAATAAAGGGATGGCATGATCGGCAAATCGGACCAGGCAGTGAATGGCAAGGTAAAATTGACCACCATTTAGAAATTTCTCATATCATCTTACTGTTAGTTAGTTCAGATTTTATAGCGTCAAGGTACTGCTACGATATAGAGCTAGTACGAGCTATGAAACGTCATGATGCAGGCGATGCAAGAGTTATTCCCATTATTCTTCGTCCAGTTTTTTGGCAGGATACACCCTTTGGAAGACTTCAAGCATTACCTAAAGGTTGTGTGCCTGTAACTTCGTGGGAGAACCAAGATGAAGCTTTCCTTGATATTTCAATAGGAATTCGTTCTGTTGTTGACGAAATTTTCTTAAAATGTAAGACATCATGACGTTAAGCTCCTTACAACACGCTGGAGTTGCTTCATGAATGCCGGACAAAAGCGCGATCGCGGTCGTCTCCTCACTCCCGAAGCTCTGAGAAAACTTCAGCAAGCGATTCGTGTCTGGGAAGTTCGGCATGAGAAAAAATGTACCCAGGAGCGTATCAAGGAACTCACAGGAGAGTTCAAGGAGGGAGGGCTTGACCCTGGCACGATTAGCAAGATTCTCAAGGGCAAAGAGGGCGTTGATTCAGAGTCAATTCGTTGCCTGTTTCAATCATTTAGGTTGCAGCTTAAGGAGACAGATTTAGTCGCTGCGATCGCGTTCTTGGCTCAGGGTGATCCGAATTTTGTGGGACGGGAAGGGGCGATCGCGGATCTCCAAACTCTCACGAACCAGGGCACAAAAGTCATCGTCATCCAAGCCAGAGGCGGCGTGGGCAAAACGACTCTGGCGCGGAAGTATCTTCAGCAGGAGTTTGGCACGTTTTTGGAGTTCCCGATCGCCAAGGAAACGAAGGATATTGCTTCGGTTGAGAGCCTGATTGAGGAGAAGTTGCGGCAGTTAGGCGAAGAGCCAGGGCGGGAGTTCTTGGTGTCGATTGATCGGCTGAAGCGCAAGCTGCAATCAGAGCGGATTGGCATACTCATTGATAATTTAGAGCCTGCGTTAGATTCGGCGGGCAAACTGATTGAGGCGCATCGGCGTTATGTGGAACTGCTGCGAGTGTTGGCAGATCCAATGGTGCGATCGCTAACGCTGATTACGACTCGTGAACGGTTGAGGGAACCGAGTATTACAGTGCAGCCTTATCTATTGAGAAGTTTGGATGTTGCAGCTTGGGAGACATATTTTCAGTCTCGGAATATTGCGACGGAAGGATCAGCGTTATCGGCTTTGCACAATGCCTATGGGGGGAATGCGAAGGCGATGGATATTTTGAGTGGGGCGATCGCGGAGGACTTCTCAGGAGATATTTCAGTGTACTGGTTGGTGAATCAAGATGACTTGTTGATTGAACGAGATTTGGAAGATTTAGTGACGACTCAATTTAACAGAATGCAAGAGCTTGATGGGAAGGCATATAATCTATTGTGCAGAATGGGGTGTTACCGTTATCAGGATGTGCCGCGTGTTCCGATTGAGGGATTGTTGTGCTTATTGTGGGATGTGGTGGAGGGACAGCGACGGCGAGTGATAAAGGCGTTGCAGGATCGATCTCTGGTGGATTGTGAGGGTGGGGAGTATTGGTTGCATCCGGTGATTCGAGGGGAGGCGATCGGGCGGTTGAGAACTAGTGAAGATTTGGAAACAACAAATCGCAAAGCATCGAAGGTTTGGGTAGAAAGTGTAAAAACAATTGAGACAATAGAGGATGCTTTAAGAGCCTTTGAAGCCTATTACCACTGTGTAGAAATTAAGGACTTTGAGCTAGCTAGCAACATAATTTTAGCAAAACGAGATAATAAGTGGCTAAGTAGTTCTGAATTTGGGATGGATCTGACGTGTAGCTTAGCTAGTTCGTTTAGTAGATTAGGATTGCTGCAACAAATAATATCTTCATGTTCTTATCTTGTTGATCGAATTAATAATGAACATTCTGTAAATAGACTTTATGCAGCACTTGGCGATGCTTATTGGATGGTAGGAAATGCTCTGAAAGCACTTGAATCTCACGAAAAGTCTAGAAAAATAGCAAGTCTTCACAACCATAAAGAGCTTGAGATTGTTGCTCTTTTGGATTTGGGTTTATGCAAAGAAGATTTATGGGAAGTTGAAGAGGCAATTGGTCTATATAAGGATGTGATTTTATTGTCTGAAAATACAGACTACAAAAGACATGCCGCGCAAGCTCGGTATTGTTTAGCTCGCTTGTATTCATATCTAGATTCTTTAGAGGAAGCCAAATTTTATATTGATCAAGTTTGGCAGGACTTTCCAAAAATTAGGTTGGGAATACGCAGTACAGGGTATCGACTATACACTTTGGGATTCGTTTCTTACTACTTAGGGGACACTGAAAAATCTCTTGAAATGTATGGTAGAGCCATTGAATACGCTGAACAAGGTAAGTTTGTACAACTCAAAGCAATATCTCTAATTGGACTTGCCATACTCTACCGAGAACAAGGTAAGGTTTCAAATTCGCTTTCCATCCATGCCGAAGCTATAGAGTTATTGCGTAGTGTTGGTGCAAAGCATAATTGTGCTGAAGCATATTATCAACTTGGATTAACTTATAAAGCAATGGATAGGAACGAGATGGTCGATGAAAATTTGCAGAAGTCAATTCAACTTTTTATAGAGATAGAAGCACCGAAGCAAGCGGAGCGGGTGAGTCGATCGCTAGTGGCTCAAAAGAAGGAAAAGCCATGAATACTCAACTGGTTGAAACAATCATCCGAATGATCTGATTGCTTTTGAAAGAGGAACGCTACTATTGGAACAACAAGTATTTTTCGATGACTCTGAGCCAACAACCTATGAGCTGATGCGAGAAGAACGGACTCAGCAAATCATGGATGCTGGGTTCTTTACATCAAAAGGTGAATGACATGGTGACGGTTCATAGGCTCAAGCACAAGCCTGAAATTGGTTTACATCGTTCACAGGTACAACTAACAGTCGGATTCCCTGCCTACCTACCACCTTTACCCATTCTCCTGGCTTTACCGTCATCTGGCAGCTAGAACGATAAAACTGAGCCTGCCAGAAGGTTCCCTGGAACTTTACCCATCCCGCTTGGTTTGGGGCGATCGCCTCATCGACTTTGCTCAGAACAGGCTGGTTGAACATCACAGGCATTGCAACTAATCGGGTCGTCATGGCTCTGTCTCCTTCATGTCTGGAATGACCTTAGTTTCAGGTTTCTACCCGTCGAGAACCAGGGAAAATCGGGGGGTTAAGCTCGAAGTTAAGGAGCAAACAGTAGAGATAGACTTCAGCCCTTGGCGAGCGCCCTTCTGACTAGGAATAATCTTCCAGGCTTTCGGCTTGGAGCTACAACCTGATGATTACACCTTGCCCCGCTCGGATACGGGAAACGCAGAACCGTTAGAGGAGGTCGAAGTCATTTCTCAGAACCAAGTGGATTGGGGTGAGGCTGTAGATGTTTCCATCTTCTATGGACGGACTGAGGATCTGGCGACATTGGAGCAATGGATTTTGGGCGATCGCTGTCGCCTAGTCGCACTCCTAGGAATGGGTGGCATTGGTAAAACATCGCTGACTGCCAAGCTGGGGGAACAGATTCAGGGAGAATTTGAGTATGTAGCTAACGGTAAATCGTCGGGCGATCGCTCTCAATCCCTCGCGCTGCCATTATCTCTTTCAAGTCTCGATCGTTTAAGGAGTAGCGGACATACTGCTACACATTGAGAGGATGATTTCGGGCAGAAAGTGCTGCCACTTAAACAGATCAGAAGTGGGCATACCTGCTACAGAGAAAGGGCAATTAATCCCCTCACTTTACCATCTCCCAAGTTTTTGCAATAGAATCCTATTCATCGAATTATCGAGGCTTAGAGGAATAATGGCAGAGTGAAGCGTAGAGGTAGAGCCTCCAACCCTCTACCGATGGATTTAAGCATATGCGCCAGAATCAATTAAACGGATTGCTTCCACTTAAATCCCACGAACGACTCTTAGCAAGTGGACGAAATCTATATCAAAGTTAAAGGTAGGTGGAAATATCTCTATCGTGTCGTAGGTTCAGCGGGGCATACGCTGGACTTTACGCTGAGCGCGAAGTGAAATGATAAATCGGCAGGGCGATTTTTCTGCATGTTGATTGCAGAACTCACTCAAACCCCACGAATTATCGATGTAGATAAATGCTACAAACCTGGTGACAACAAATGCGCTGAAAGAAGACGAAACGTCAGATGTGAAGACCGAGTTACAACAAGTTACGTGTTTAAGTAACATGATTGAGCAAAACTATAGAAACATAAAGCGAATGGTCAAGCCAATGATAGGATTCAAATTCTTCACCATTCAAGAAGAACATTGAAGTGATTAACATGATTTACAAAGATAGGTAAATGAAATAGAACAAGGGAGCAGTGTATCTCAATCTTAATTTATTGTAAATCTCTTCGGAATGACTACTTAAAGTAACGCGATTGAGACAGATCATTTATCAATAAAAGCTATCTGCAACAGAGATAGACTCGCTCTTTCCATCTCTATGAATAAACCAGACGAAGTAAACCAACGAGTTATATAGGGCGTTGCTGACTGGTTCTTTGAAGCGATCGCTGAGAGTCTGGAAGGTTAATTTAGATCTTCTCGAAATCATATCGTCATTCAGCAACGCCTTATATAGATGACTCTACTTGCCGATGAATAAGCAGAAAAACCAGAACCAATTAAGTCGATAGGTAGATAAAACTACTTTTGTCAGACACGTCACTCTAAACATTTAGGAGAAGCTCAAATGTTGACTCAGCAGGGAATCGTTGAGACTGCCAATCAATTACTGAATGGTCGCTATGAAATTGTTCGTGTTCTTGGTTCGGGTGGAATGGGGCAAACCTATGTTGCTAAAGATACGCAGCGTCCAGGAAATCCACTATGCGTTGTAAAACAACTGAAAACAGCGACGAACGATCCAAACTTTTTGCCTGCTGCTAGACAAATGTTTCAGAATGAGGCTGAGATTCTGGAAAGCTTAGGCAAACAACATAATCAAATTCCTCAGTTGCTAGCTTCTTTTGAGACTGAGCAAGAATTCTACTTGGTTCAGGAATTTATTGATGGCAATCCCTTAAGTACAGAATTTTCGTTGGGTGAGCGGTGGACAGAGTTGCAGGTGGTTCAACTTCTCCAAGAGATTCTGAGCATTTTAGAATTCGTTCATGGTCAAAATGTGATTCATCGAGATATCAAACCGGACAATATCGTTCGACGGAATAATGGCGAATTGGTGCTGATTGATTTTGGAGCGGTTAAACAGATCCGGACACAGCAAACAGTGGTTGGACAGAGAAGTATCACAGTTTCAATTGGTACTCCGGGTTATATGCCCACTGAACAAGCAAGTGGAAAACCCCGCTTCAGTAGTGATCTATATGCGTTGGGTATGGTTTGCATTCAAGCATTGACTGGGTTGTTACCTACACAGTTACTAGAAGACAAGGATGGAGAGCTAATCTGGCGAGACCAGGCTGAAGTTAGTGATGTTTTAGCAAATATCCTGACTAAAATGGTGCGACATTACTTCAAATATCGCTACGAGTCTGCGATGGAAGTTCTTCAAGTATTGCAACAGCTTGATTCATCAACGCAATCCTCTACATCAGAACGTAAATCAGCAGAGTTGCAGAAGGAGTCTGCTTACAGTCAGACTCAAATGAGTGAGCCAGAAACTCAGCAACCAACAATTAGAATTGACTGGAAACCTCCATCTCAAGCAGAAGCATTTGTTTTTGACGAGGAACCTGAGGAAGAATTGCCAACCTCTCCCAATAACTTCAAAAGGAATCGTTTTTTGATTGGTATGGGAGCAACCCTTGCGTCATTGACTTTGATTGTAGGAGCTATCTATATACAGACTCGATCGCAGCAGGAGCAAGATTTAAAGGTCGTTGAGCAATCATTTGCTGACAATAAGTTTGATGCTTGTATCGAGCAGGCAAAGGCGTTTCCTAGCTATCACGCAGATCTTTATGCAAAAGCGCAAGTGCAAGCTGAGAATTGCGGGAATGCTGCAAAACAACAAGTGACCTTGCAGGAGATTCAGAAGCTAAAAGCCGATAAGAAGTATCAAGATGCAATTAAGGAGGCACAATCTTTCTCTGATGCTCAGTCAAAGTTCTACACTGAAGTCCGAAATCTGCTGGGAGAAAGTCAACTCGCTTTAGCTCAACAACAAGCCAAAAAAGGTTCCTTTCAAAGTGCAATTTCTACATTGAGTCAGATAGCCTCAGATGCACCTGCACCCGTTCAAAAAGAAACTCAAACTCTAAAGTTCAAGTGGTCAGAGCGAATATATAGCCTTGCAGAGGAACTCTACCAGAAGGGAAAAAATAAAGCAGACTTCGACAAAGCACTACAAATGCTCAAAGCCGTCCCTCAAGGTAGCCCTGCCTACGATCGCGCTCAAACAACGAGCAAGCAATGGGAAACGGTTGAGGCAAAAAACTGGAACGATTTTGAATCGGCTAAGCAAGCCTTGAGTGCAGGGCGCTTCAAAGAGGCGAGAGATGCTGCCAGTCGGTTAATGGGCAGTCCTGCTCAAGCTTGGCAAAACCAGGGACAATCGCTTCTGACTCAAGCAGATGAAGCAGAGAGAAAGTATTTAACCCCGATCGATGTCGAAGGCAAGTTGGCTTTGGGTGAACCCAATGTGAACACTCGTGCTGACAGAAATACGTTGTTTAGGGATTACGAGTTTAATGGCACATCAGGTGAAGCAATCACCATTAGTTTACGGGGAGAAGGAGGCTTTGATACGGTGTTGTATTTAATCCCTCCAGATGGACAAGAAGAAAAGATTGAATTCAGTGACGATATCAGTGACAGCAACCTGAGTTCTTCAATCACAACAACCCTCAACCGAACGGGCAAGTATCGAGTCCGAGTCAATGCCTACTACCCTGCTACCAATTCGCAAGGACGAGGCAGCTATCACCTGACCGTTTATCGAGAAGGTAAATAGCCTCTACTCCATCTCTATTACCAATATCAACCTTTTGTTAGGAGAACACATAATGTCAGATCTCAAAACGGTTAATGATTTGATCGAACAGAATGAAACACGAGCTGAAGCACTTTCACTTGAAGTCGATCGCGCAATCAATTGCGTCAACCAAGTCGAACAAATGATCGCTGAACTCAAGTCAAGCCTTGACTCTGCGGCTCAAGATGCTCAGACTCGATTTGACGCTTTCAGCACTGTGCTGGATACATTGGAGGAAACACTAGATGGCGATTTGCAAACAGCTAAAGAGCGCCTAGACAGTTTACAGCAGAAAATCAGTGATCTAGACGGTCAAATCGATACTGTTTCTAGTGAGGCGAAGACTCAGCTAGCAGATTTCAAGAGTCATGTGGAATCTACACTTGCAGAAGTGGAAACCGAAGTGGAAACCGTTCAAACAGGGCTTGATCAGTTTGCTCAACAGATTGAGGCAGCGGAAACGGAAGCAGGGACTCAGGGCGAGGCTCTGAAAGGGGAGATTGAAGCATTCCACAATGCTGCCAATGAAGCGCAAACTTCACTGGGCGATCGCAAAACAGGGTTGGTCGATCAGTTTGATGTCTTAGAAGAGGAATTGCGGGAGAAGTTTGAGTCTGTTCTTGAGGCTATGGATTCTCTGATGGCAGGGAGTGGAGAAAAGCATTCAACTTTGGAAGATGTTTTGAGTACAACATCAAGTGAAGTGACAGATGCTGTGACTGAAAAGTTCACCGGAGAGGTACAAAGTCAATTAACTGATTCAATCGAACTGCTAAGCGGCGCGATGTCAACGCTGAGTGATTTGAGTGAATCATCCCATGAACTTTTGGATGGAGCGCTAGGAGATGTGGTGGACGGTATTAATGAAGTACTTGAGGTTATTGAGCCAGTTATGGATGTATTAGAGGTGGTCGAGGACATGCTCGGCTAATTGCAAAGATCTAGTTGTAATAAAGGAGATTGATGACAATGGCAGTTGCACAAGAATTTGGTGAGTCTCTCAATGAATCGGCTGAAAATCTAACTCAGCTATTGAATACGCTTGATCAAGCTTACGATGACATTAGCGCGATTTGCGAAGAGATGGAATCGAACAGTGAAGAGTTGAATGAACTGACGACCACGGTGAGTACGACATTATCTGATTTTTGGGAGGCTTTAGACTCTAACCAACAAGAGTTGCAGAATAGTCAGGAATCTAGCGCTACAGCGCTGGATGATCTGCAAGAGGCTATTACTGAGATGGAATCACAGATTGATGAATTTGCTCAGTCTATGGATGAAGTGAGCAATACCCTGGAAACAGAGATTGGGAATAGTCGCACTGAGTTTGATGGGGATATTACTGAAGCTAAAGAAGGGATGGCTGAGGCAAAGGCATTGCTAGAGAAACTGGAATCTGAACTGACCCAAGTATGGGAAACAGTAGAGCAAGCATTTACAGATACGACTGAATCAATCTCGCAGTTACAAGAGAGCATTGAAGCTCACAAAACTGATACAGAAGGGCAATTTGAACAACTGACAACAGATATTGGAGAGACGCTGAAAGGCACGATAGCAGACCTTCTAGATCAATTTAATGAGCAACTTAGTGGAACTCAAACTGATGCAGTCACCGACTGTTTTGATGACATGGAAGAAGGGCTAACAACTGCATACAATGACTTTGGCGAGCAATCTGAGGCGATCGCCGATGAACTGGTGAACCGTGCTACTGAAATTATGAGTAATGTGGCAGATCACTTTGAGAACTCTCTGAGCAGTGAGTTGGAACAGATTTTCCAAGATGCAATTGAGGACGCCATCAAAGCATTGGCTGAAGAAATCGTCGAGTCTCTAGCGCTGATGGGAGTAGGGACAACAGTCACATCTGCAATTGCACCCTTAGTGCCTGCAATTGTTGCTGCCAAGGTACTGCTTGAACTGATAACAGCGGCACTAGCAGCGATGACATTTGGCTTGGCAGGATAGTTGATTCAAACTTGTAAATTTTGACAATAGGAGTATTTGATCATGAACGATGCGTATACCGCGTTAGCGAATATGGTTGCACAAGCACCAGAAGAACTGAACACCTTAGTTCAGGGTACAACCGAAGTCCAAAGTGCTGTGACTGATTTTCAGAACTATTTACAGGAGAAACAATCGGCTATAGAAACGCTCATTGAACAAATTACGACAGCTTTGGGTGAACTGCAAGAGGAAGTTTCGACGCAGCAGGGTGAGACGGAAGGGGCGATCGCAGATCTTGAAGGCAATGCCGAAGAACTAAAGGATGCAATTGAGGAAATCCAAACTGAGTTGACTGCTGAACTCCAGTCGGTGCAGGAAAATCTTGATGAACTCAAGAGTCAGGTTGACGAGCGCAAATCTGCAATAGAAACAGGATGCGACGAAGCACAGCAGAGCCTGACTCAAATGCAGGAGAAAGTCCAGGCAGGGCAAGAACAACTGACGAATGCTCAGGAA
The DNA here is from genome assembly GCA_019358855.1 of Timaviella obliquedivisa GSE-PSE-MK23-08B. Lineage (NCBI taxonomy): Bacteria > Bacillati > Cyanobacteriota > Cyanophyceae > Oculatellales > Oculatellaceae > Timaviella > Timaviella obliquedivisa. Next base: position 21,296 of record JAHHII010000021.1, read on the forward strand.
ACCGTGGGTCAGGGGATGGAAGAACTGCAAGAGAAAATGCAGACGGCACAAACGACAGCAACTGAGCAAGTCCAGACCTTTGAGGAGGAAATAGGTCAAGCAGAGCAGGAAATATCAACCCAGGTTCAGGACATGACGGATCGATTCGGTGAGCTTCAAGAGGAGTTGGGCACAAAGCTCACTGACCTCGCTGAGAACGTAGTTCGCGGAGATGTGGATGGCTTGATGGATGAGCTTCAGCAACAGGTTGAGGATGAACTGAAAAGTATTGCTGACGAAGCGGTGAAGCAGATTGGCGAAACGATTCGTGAAATGTGCGACAAGATTACCGGGGCGAAAGACGAATCTGAGGAAAAACGTCAACCCCTTGATCCGTTGTTTGACCAGCTTGAAGCGTTTGTTTCTCCAATCGAGAGTGCCATCGATGCAATTGAGGATATGGCAAGTTCTTTGGGTGTTGGATAACGTCTTTTTTGAAAATTAATCTTGTGAGGTAAATCAACCATGGCTGACTTAGGAACGATCGCAAACGAAACCGTGACGAAGCTGACCACTTTGTTCGAACACACGGATCAGGTACAGACGAACTTGGATGAGTCGCAAGAGCATCTGACTGGGCTGTCAGATCAAGTTGACGAAAATTGGACTGCTTTGGAAGAACGAGCGCAGGTATTGTTGGAAAAAATCAATAGCGTTAAGGAAGAACTAGCAACGGAGGCACAACAAAGTGCTGAGGCAATCAGTCAACTGCAAGGCAAAATGGAATCGGCTAAGGGAGAGATGGAACAAGAGCTAGAAGCTACGAAGGAGGCTATTACTGAACTGGGTAATAAAGTGGAATCCGTTACGCCAGAACTAGAAGAGGCTTTTCAAACGGCTGAGGAATCTTTCACATCTTTGAAGGAGTCAATTGCGGAACTGGAGTCTGGCTTAGACGAAGTAGTGTCTGAAACTCACGATTATTTGGTTGATGAGATGAATGGTGAGTTGGGGAATCATCAGACGGAAATTGATGAAAAAGTCGCGGCATTGGAAGCGGCGATCGCTGAGGAATATTTGCCGCAAATTACTGAGAAAACTGAAGAGTTCAGCCAGCATATAACAGACATTCTTGAGCAGCTATCCAGTCAACTACAAGAGATTGGGGATGAAACTGAACAATCTACGCAGTCAACGTTGGAACAAGTTAGACAATTTCAGCAGGATGGCGTGGGTGACTTGATGGATACGGTCAATGAAATCTCTCAACTGATGGAACGGTTAGGCGATTTAATTGATGGCACAACAGATACTACGATGACCGTTAAGGATGGTTTGATGGCGACAGTGGTTACAACCAACATTGGACTGAATGCTGCTGTCGGTATCTTTGAGGATGTGGTGGAGCTATTACAACTCTAATTAAAAAAGTCATCTTCTAATGATTTAATTTGCGGAATCATCATTGCATTATCATCATGAGGATATTATGGTAGTTAAATCTAATACACTGGAAAAGCAGATCGAAGAAGTTGAAAACTTTGTTGCAGTGCAAGTTGCACAAGCCCCTGCCTATGCCGCCATCTATCAGGCTCTTACCGATCTAAAAAGATCACTAACACTCGGTAAGTTAGTGTTTCAGATCGTGGGTCAGAATTCAGAGCAAGTTCAAAATCTTGAGAAACTCCTAGCTCACAGCCCCAGTTTGAGAGAGGGCTATGACATCCGAACAACTGTATTACCTGACTTCGCTGAGCCTGAATTAACTTCTGCGGTTCTGGCTCTCCAAAATGGAAATGCCCCAACCTACTACGAACTATCGAGCGCCCAGACCTATAAAATTGGTCGTAACCCGCATACTGCTCAAGTTTTGTTGGCTGATGCACTTAACCTCGTGAGTGGTTGCCACGCAGAATTGCAATTCTTGCCGAATGCAGGCTGGCAAATTCGAGATTTAGAGAGTCGTAACGGTACCTATCTTAATGGCAAATGCATCAAGGCATGGGAAACATTAGAGGCAGGAAACCAAATCTGCCTTGGATCTGCAACCGATGATGTTGGCAGTGGCATCCTATCATTTGAGTACTTCATCCCAGTTGTTCATGCAGGTAATGTGGTTAACTTATTTGATTGTGATGTCATAGGTTTGATTGTTGATCTTAATCAGCCTATTTCAAAAGAAACTCAGCGATTCATTCAACAAGCCATTCAAGCGACTGTCTCTAAAGTATTTGTGGTTGCAGTCCCATCGATGAGTACGAACCCTGAAGTTGCGAAAAACCACCTCTCTGATTTGGAAGAGTGGGTTAACGTTCAGCCGTACAGCGACTCTGTGGAAATAACACATCTGCTGCTGCAACCGATCGCCCGTAATCTCAAAGCGACAGTCTTGCTTCCCCATGCTCAGCCGGAATTTGAGTCTTTCTGCCAATCTCTAATCACGCTGGCTCAAGGCAAGATTGAGACCATAATTTTTCAGCGATCTGTAGCTCAACTGGCTGAACAAATTAAAGCAATAGAGGTGATCCTGAATCATCAGCAAGCGACCCTTCTTCGCAAAATTCAGCAGGGTGAAACTAAACTACAAGAGATTGGACAGAGCAGTCTGAAGGATCACATCAAGAAAGCGAGTGATACAGTCAAAAAAGAAGTGGATCAATTCTTTAGACAGGTTAAAAGTGAGATTGGTCAATCGAAAAGCGATCTCCTTTCCGAAAATCGTCAGAACAGCTTAACCCATAAAATTAAGCAATTTGTCAGAAAACTTAAGCCCATCGCCGTAATTAAAGGGAGTTCTTGTCATATTCACTTTCAGACGAAAAATGGAAGTGATGACATCCATGCTGTCCTAAATTACTTATATCAATGTGACCTTAAGAACTGGACGATCGCCGAGTGGACGCGCATTTGTACGCTCTACAATGTAAATGGTTTGATTGGTTTACTTCGCAGCAGCTATCGGACTCTGAATTTTATGCCTGATTCTAATCTTTCTGCTGCGTTGTTTCAGCCTCCTAGAGAAATTAATGTCGATCAAATCCTACAAATTACTACGGTGGCTGCGGACTGCAAAACGCACTACAAACAAATGACGTTCCAAGGCTTTATTTTCAAACGGCTTAAGAGCGAAGTCATTTCTCTTATTAGCTTGATCGCCATGGTTGGAGTCCCTATTCTTGCTTTCTTAGGATTGGAGTTTAACAAAGCTGTATTCACTTTGCCGATTCTCCCACTTGTAGGAATTATGATGTACTTTAGCTATCGCTGGGAAAAAGCTGAAAAGCTGGAGGATGCAGTAGAAAAGCTGCAAGAGAAATTGGCTGACCACTATCAGAAGATTGCGAAAGATATTGCCGATCGCCTTGCTCAACATTTAATGATGGCAATGGAATCGGAAGAGCGGCGGCTCCGGGATGCAGTCGATGTGGTTGGGGATCAGTATATGGTTCACGTCGGTGAATTCGAGAAAAAGCAACTCCAACTTAAAACACAGACGGAAGAACTCAAGAAGGTTCAACAAAAAAGCCTTGAAAAGGATATGGCTGAGTTTCAAAAGCTCAAAAGAGACTTGTCTATATCGACCAAACCCTAATCTGGTGGTCTTCACAACCACTGGCAAACTTCTGACCATCCGGACTAATTGCTACCCCGCCAACCTGCCAGGGTTGACTGGAAATTGTCCGGATTTCTTGCTCTTGTTTCAAGCTCCATAGCTTGATGGTCTTATCGTCACAGGCGATCGCCAGCACATTGTCATCTGGGCTAAACATGAGCGTATAGGCAGAAGCTCTGAAGGGAGGCAATATAGACATCTCGGTTCCCGCATCGGGTTGCCAAAGTTTAATCAACCTGTCCACACCACCACTCGCCAAGATTTTCCCATCACAACTAAACGCAACAGCCATTACCGCCATTTTATGTCCAGAGAAAGTCCGAATAGATTCACCTGAGGCAATTTCCCACAGCTTCACCGTTTTATCTTCGCTCCCACTTGCCAGCGTCTTCCTGTCTGGTGAAAAGCTAATCGCGTTTACGCCTCTACCATGCCCGACAAATGTTTTTAGTTCCTCACATGTAAGATTCCACAGTTTGATAGTTTTATCAGCACTGCCGCTTGCCAGGACTTGTCCATCTGGGCTGAATGCAACCGCACTGATCGACTGTTTATGTCCCACTATCGTTTGCAGCTCTTCTCCTGTGCTGAGGTTCCACAGTTTGACCGTCTTATCCGAGCTAGCGCTGGCTAAGATTTCTCCGTTAGGACTAAATGCGATCGCCCGGATTGAGTCAGTGTGACCTGCCAATACTAGAGCCGAATCATCAGATGCTAAATCCCAAAGGCTTCGGATAGCAGCAGGAGTAGCAGTTACCTGAACAGGAGTCGCGGGCATGGCGATCGCCTGCTCTGAAGATGAAATCACTACAGATTCCTGTACAGATGGTTCGGGGAGAGGAGCGACTGCAGCGATTTCTACGGGTTCTGTGACCTGTGACGAGATGACTTGCTGGCACTCAAAGAGGAACTCTACCCCATCTTTGCTTAGGGTAATGCGATCGCCTGATTGTAAAATTCGGCACCCTTGAAGGCGATCGCCGTTGATATAAGTGCCGTTGGCTGCGTTGCGATCGCAGAGTTGCCACTGCATTTGAACGCCACTCCCTAGGGTTCTAATTTCTGCATGATGTCGAGAAACGGCTGGATATTGGTTGCCATCGACCACGATAGTGCAAGCTTCGCGCCCCATTGTCACGACAGCATCTGGTGCAAGCGGATAGGAGGGCTTATCGAGATCTCCTGGTGACGACACTTGTTTTAGGTGAGCAATCCATTCAGTATTTGCGTTTGGCATAGGGCAGAGATGAATTGATGTGTTGGGGGCTGTCTTTAGTTTAATTGTGCATCAGAGAGGATGCCGTGAATAACTTTTTATGCGCTAACCAATTAAGAAATAGAACCATCTGAATGACTTAAGGAATCACGATGGATTCGCAAGGATAGACATCAAGCAGCACGCCTATTGTTTTATTCCCTAGTAAATTGTGAGTCTAAACATGATCTGTGAAACTGTAAAACTAACGCTTCAATTTGATCCAGAACATTTCGATGAGATGGAACGTCACCGAGAAGCTCAAAAACTCTTGAATCAGTTGAGATATCTTGATGAGGTGAAATCTGTTGATCGGCTGTTGAACCCTAATCCTCCTGATGGAAGTTATGCCATAGGTGCGGCTATTGTCGGTGCATTGACCGCGGAAGTGAACGTTGAGAACTTCTTGAAAGTGATGCAGTTTTTGCGCGATCGCCTAGTTGGAAAATCGATTTATATCAAGATCGAAGCCAACGGTAAGCAGATAGAAGTTAAGGCTTGTAGCCTAAAAGAACTGGAAGTGGTGTTCGGATTAGCTCAGGGTTTTATCAGTGGCTTATGAAGCCTAACGGCAACGTTAGTAGCTTGATACATAAGAATCATAACGAGGATATATGGCAAGAATTGCACTACTGATTGGGGCTAGTGAATACGGGACGGGGATACCTTGGCTGCCTTGTGCTACTAAAGATGTAACGGCATTGCAGCACTTGTTAGAAGATAAGGAGATCGGCAAATTTGATGAAGTCAGAACATTGCTTAATCCCGATACTCAAACAATGGCAAAAGCCATTGAGAAGCTGTTCAGAGAACGTGAGAAAGAGGATTTTGTATTGTTGTTTTTCTCAGGGCACGGCATTCAGGATGACTCTGGTAGGCTATTTTTTGCAGCCCATAATACTCAAGAAATGGACGGAAAGATATACTGGGCTGATACCGTCTCTGCTAGCTTTGTTCATGATCAAATAGAAGGCTCTCGATGTTGGCAGATAGTTGTGATTCTCAACTGCTGCTTCAGCGGTGCATTCTCTTCAAATTTGGTTCCTCGAAGCGTTGGGATTGCTGATGTTAAGGCACAGCTTGGTGGGAAAGGGCAGGCGATTCTAACTTCGTGTAATGCGGTGCAATTCTCTTTTGAGGAGAAGGATGCGGCTTTGTCGATTTACAGTCAACATCTGGTTGAGGGCATCAAAACGGGTGAAGCGGATCAAGATGGAGATGGACGAATTACTGTTGACGAACTGCATAACTACATTAGAAAAAATGTTAAGGACTCTGGATTTCCGATGAATCCTGAAATTCATTTGGTAATGGAGGAGCCGTTAACGATCGCCCACACCCTTGTGCAGGATAAGGGCAAGTTCTATGAGAATAAAGTAGCACTGTTTGCGCAGCAGGGCAAAATTTCTAAGACTTGTCACAAAGTCTTAGTTGAATTGAGAGGAGACTTAGCGTTATCCCGTGAAGAAGCTAAGGCAATTGAGTCCAAAGTTTTGAAGCCGCAACGAAAATATCAGAAGAGCCTACATCTCTATCGTCAGGAATTTTTGACGATCGCTCAGAGATCGCCTGGAGTCAGTGAACGCGATCGCAATCTCTTAGTACGCTTACATCAAGGCTTAAGGCTGAACCCTGAAGATGTCGAACAAATTGAGGCAGAATTTCTCCAGAAGATGAGTGCCTCCAATAAACGGATTAATCGCCTGATGTGGGCGCTGCTACATTCTATTGGTACGGTCTCGATAATGTCGGCTGCGACCATAGGTATTTACTTTCGACTCTACAACAATCTGCCTCAACCGATCCTAGAACCCCTTTCCCCTACTCTGGAAGAATTACACGAGAACCTGTTTGGAAAAGTTGATGATTTACGTCATCAACTGGCGATGCAGATCATGGATTCACAAACCGTTGCCCTTTTAACTGCAGTTCAGACATCTTCGACTCAGACGGTTGTGGAAAAGGTGATGGCAGCAGCAGCACTTACGGAGAAGGCTCAAACTCAGGTTGAATGGTCGAGTGCAGCAGAATACTGGAAACAGGCGATCGACGAGTGGCACAAAGCATCCCAGATCCCCGAAACTGAGCTACAAAAAGCAAAATCAGAACTGTGTTTTGGAGAGGCTGTGTCCAATGCGACGACAGCAGCAGAGCAGTCGCACCAAGCTAAGACACAAGCGGAATGGCAAGCGATCGCCCATCTTTGGGAACAAGCACACGACTATATGCAAGCAGTATCGCCCGTTTCTCATCATAAACAATTGGCTAAGGCAAGATCTGCCACCTATGCTGCCAATCAGCAGGAAGCTCAGAAGCGGGCTAAAAGCCTAAGTCAATCAGCAGTGAATAAGTAATTGGCTCTAAACCAATTAAGTCAATAGATGAGTTTGATGTCCTTTATATATTCAACGTCACTCCTATGTTCATCTACAATCTTTTCACTCATCCGGTTTACTTTCTAAGGTTCGTTGCAATTCTGGCATTTTCGATTAGTCTACATGAATTAGCGCATGGTTATGCTGCCCTCAGCCAAGGAGATGACACTCCACTTCAGCGAGGACACATTACGCTTAATCCGCTGGTGCATATGGGTTGGGAGTCGCTAACTTGTCTCTGCGTTACGGGGTTGGCTTGGGGACAGATGCCTGTAAATTCGGCTAAGTTTCGGGCTGGGGGATGGAGCAATATTTGGGTGTCTGTGGCAGGACCGCTGTGTAATTTGGGATTAGCTTTGCTGTTTATTGTGGCGTTGCGGTTGATGACAACCTTCAACTTGCAGGGGATTTGGAGCGTTGAGTTTTTCTATCTGGCAGCCCAGGTTAACCTGGTGTTATTTTCGTTGAATCTTGTGCCTTTGCCACCTTTGGACGGGTTTCATGTTGTGAGTGAGGCTTTTCCGGCACTGAAGATTTTGGAAGAAACTCCGTTGAGTCTGTTTCCTTTGGTAGTTCTGTTGATGAATCCGGACTACATGACAGCTTGTTCTGATGCTGCCAAGTTGACTGTGGAAGTCTTGGGCGGGGTGAAACTTCTACCGTGATTATGGAATTAATTTCTTAAGTTAATTTGACTTTTCCAGACTTAAATCTACTTTAGTGCTAGGTATAACCCAGTCAAGTTGATGTAGATCGGTTGTATCTTGTGAGTAAATGTATTTTCGAGCACTCTAACTAAGTGTCTATACAGGGAGCTTACGGGATGAGGCTATAGTTACCGAGTGTGGTGTAGATGAGAGTTGCTATGAATTATCCCCCACTGTTTGCTTTGCTCGTGATGGTTACAGTATGGTTCATTGAGGGGAATCTACGAACCGCTCTAGCAGATCCTGAACAGGTTGAAATTTTACCTTTTGCCCCTAGGCCGTCTCCAAGTCCGGTTGTGCCGATTCCAGGTCTGGTCAGCCCTTCTCTTGAAGCTGTCCCAGAACAAGCCTCACCTGTTGTTCAAGCTGAAATTGATACCTGTCCAGGTTTAGTAGAAGCAGATGCAGATACTTCTACTCCACAGCCAGAGGTTTCAGAACCTACTCCTAGTAAAGTATTAGTCAACGATATAGTCGCAGCCAATGGCATTTTTGCTAATACAGATAAAGCTAGGTTTGATGCTGCTGTAGAGAGCTATAAAGGGCGTGAGTTGCTCGCGCAGGATTTGATAGATCTTAAGAGGGAAATCGATCGCCTGTACGCGAGGCTAGGTTACATTACATCTATTGCAAGGCAACCTACTCTGAGACAGGTTCAAGATGGAACGCTAAAGGTTGACATGATTGAGGGGGCTTTAATACAGATTAACCTCACGGTGGATGGAACACGGCGATTGGATAAATCCTATGTTTGTAGCCGTATTTTACGAGGCGTTGATGTACCGCTCAATACCAATCAACTCGAAGATCAATTAAAGCTCCTGCGCATCGATCCATTATTTGAATATGTGGAAGCGAGTTTGGCTGCGTCGAGCACGGGCGATCAGCAAGGACACGAGGGCGAAAGCATTTTGAATGTTCGGATCAAAGAAGCTGAGCCATCTGTCGTGAATTTTAGTGCAGATAATTATTCACCGCCGAGTATTGGTTCAGAGCGGTTTAGCGTTAATGCCCGATATCGCAATTTGACTGGACTTGGGGATGAAATTTCAGGCTCTTATTCCCGCACTATTACAGGAGGTGCAGATGTATTTGACTTTACATATCTTGTGCCTCTCAATGCAATGAATGGAACGCTCTTGCTCAGAGCAGCACCAAACCGAACCGAAATTACTCAAGCTCAATTTCAAGATTTGGACATTCGAGGAACGCAGGCTGTTTATCAACTGGAGTATCGCCAACCGATTGTGCGATCGTCAGATGAAGAGCTAGCTTTATCGTTAGGGTTTCTTTATCAAAGTGGATTAACGTTGCTAAACGGTGAGCCATTAGATATTAACGATGTGGATCAGGGTGGGATTAGTCGAACCAGCGTGATTCAGTTCAGTCAGGATTATTTGCGGCGCGATGGCTCTGGAGCTTGGTTGTTACGATCGCAGTTTAATTTCGGGACAGGCTTATTTGATGCGACGATTAACCAATCGCCTATTCCTGATAGTCGCTTTTTCAGTTGGTTGGGTCAGGTGCGGCGGGTACAGCGGTTTGGGGATGATCATATAGTGTTAATGCAAGGTGATGTACAACTGACTCCTGACCCTTTACTATCATCACAGCAGTTTGTGATTGGTGGTTCTCAATCTGTGCGAGGATATCGACAAAATGTGCGGTCGGGTGATAACGGGTTGCGAGTCTCTGTGGAAGACCGGATTGCGATCGTGCGGAATCGGCGAGGAGATCCATCTATTCAACTGGTGCCGTTTGTGGATGCAGGGTTAGTTTGGAATCAGGCAGAAAATTTGATTGAACTGCCAAAACAACGGTTTTTGTTGGGAGCAGGTTTGGGGCTACTGTTAAATGAGCCGTTTAGTATTAATGGGTTAAATGTCCGGGTGGAATATGGTTTTCCTTTTATTGATTTGAGCGATCGAGAGGGAAATATTCAGGATGATGGTTTGTATTTTGGTGTGTTTTACCAACCTTGAGCAAGTTGTGAAGTCAGTCTCGTTGCTTTACCAAGGGTTTCCAACTATTGTAAAACCTGCCCAATAATAAGGATTCTTGATCGTAGAATCATTAATATCGTTACCAAAACCTTGTCCGCTCTCGTTTAACTGTTCTAGCAATGCTGGCGGGATCGAAATCTGGGTTGCAGCTAGAAGTTGTTTTCCATTGTCATCAATGATAGGGGGCAAAAATAGCACTCCCTCTTTGTATGTGATTTTTCCATTAATAATGTCAAGCTGGGCGCGACGGAGTGCTTCCGCTTTGATGGGGACGTACTTAAGCCATCGATAGAATTCGGTCATGAGAACCCAATTTGCTTCTTGATTGGTAAGCCACAAACTACCTAAGACCGAGATCACTCCACTTTGTACTGCGGCTCCTGCAAATCCTAGCTCAGAATAGCGATCGCCTAATGCCGTGTCACAAGCACCTAAAACCAAGAGATCGACTGGAGGATTATTCCAACCTTGCTCTCGGATATCATCTAAACGAAGTGCATCTCCATGCAGTTCGATAGAAGGACTTAACTGATTCTTTGCTTGCTCTTCGTTAGGAAAGAATGCATGGGTTGCAAAGTGCACAATACCAAAATGATTTTGTTTCTCTAGAAGATTTCGGGTGACTTGTTCTTCGGGCAGTAGCTGACCCAACTGAGAAGGCTTAAGACCCTGCCAGAGGTTTTGAACAAAAATGGAGTTGAGTTGAAGGGGAACTGACAGAAGTTCATCCCACCGTTCTTCGTCTTGAGGAAATGTAGACGAACCTACTGCCAAAACTTCACTGCTCCGAATATCTCTGTAGCGTGTATCTGTAAGGGAAAGACTGGGAGCTATACCGATACTATAGTTTTCAATGAGAAAACGATTATTTACATCCTTCAATGCAGCTAAGGGAACTGAACGAAGTTTTTCATCGGTGACAAATACTAAGTTCTTAATTTTCTGGCGCTCTAAATAGTTTTGAGGGGGAACATTACTTACTGGCTGATTATCGCCATCGGTAATTGCTTCCAGAGGTTCAATTAACCATCTATAAAGGATTCGAGCGTTAATGTTTTCAGGAGTTGAAGTCGAGGCATTTTTAGCGTTATTGTAAAAGCCTATTGCAGCATCTGTGACAGCTTGTCGCGTTGCTCCGGGCGGTAGCACTCTTACAGGGAGACGATCAGCGGTCACAAGAACAACTTGTAGTTGATCGGTTGGTTTTGCTTCTCCTGAATCTGGTATTTTTTGAACAATCTGATCATTCGAGATTTTACCTGCTGAAATGAAGTTAGCATAGACAACTGCTGGTTTAATACCTGTTGCATCTGCAATTCTTTGGAGAGTAGTTGAAATAGCAAACAAACTTCCTTCTTGAAATTGATAAACCTCGGTGCTTGTTGCGCTCCCCTGACCTATTGCTCTCTCAGTCGAGACTGGTGGAGCGGCAATTCTTATAGAGTTTTGGCTGAAATATTTCTTGAAGTCATCGGTAATACTTTGATCAAGGTTACTCACTCCCGGATCCAGCATCAATGAGGGCGGTTGAACCGCGATCGGGTTGGGTACGCGAGAGGGTGATTCTTCGTCTTTCTGGTCTTCATCGTTTGTCAGTTGCTGGGGATCTCTTTCTCTAGGAGGAATTGCGTTCGTCAGTAAACTAATATTGGGAGGTTGAGTCAAACCAAATCGATAAGAATCGAGTGGAACAGTCGCGTCACCAGAGGTAATGCCTCCTCGTGTACCGTTAATGCTGACACCACCCACGACAAATGGCACAATGCCATCTCCTCCATGCGAGATCTCAATTCTGCCCCCCGAAGTGCCTCCTGCGGTAGAAATGCTAGATCGAGAATCGTTTGGAATCCGACCTGTTGCGCGGAAGAATCGTTCTGTTTCAATCGTGACATTTCCACCGCGATCGCTGCCTCGCGTATTGATGGAGCTAACCTGAATGTCGCCGCTGGGGTCAAGCAGGACAGACCCACCGTTGCCTGCGCTGCCGCTGGAGTTGATTCTCCCTGCTGTAATTGCTGTCTCAGCCTGGACTTGAATGGTTCCTCCGCGTCTTCCAGAACTGATGAGGTCGCCTGTGGTAATTCCACTTGTTCTAGCAGTCAGGGTGATATTGCCGCCTCTGCCTCCATTATTGCTGGAGTCCAAGGTTGGAGCGTTGATCGAGTTAGCAGTCAGGGCAATATTGCCACCGTTAGTGTCAATGCGGGCAGAGTTGGGAGTGGTGATCGAGTTAGCAGTCAGGGCGAGGTTGCCATCAGTTTGGAGAAGTCCGGCGAAGCGAAGGGTACTGTTGCTGTTCACCACAAAGTCTGTGAGGTTGGTGAAAGTGTTTCTGGTCAGGGTGAGGTCGCCGATCGGATTATCTGATGTGCCGAGTTGGAATCTGGAACCACCTGCGTTGATGTCACCTGACAAAATCAGGTTTCTGGGTATTGATCTGCCGAAGCGGACTTCTGCACCGTTGGTGGTGAGGGTGCCGAGGCTGACTGTGCCCGGTGAATTGATGATGAGTTGCCCGTCTACGTCCGATCGCCTGTTGGTGGCTCCGAATGTGAGATTGCCTGTGGTGAGGTTGCGATCGGCATTGAGACGGAGGATTCCGCCTCTGTTAGCGGAGCTTGTATTAAGAGCGCCAGTGGATGTATTAATGTCTCTGCCGTTTAAGGCAATGTTGCCGCCGTTTGTGATAATTGCGTTAGAAACAGTTAAATTTTCAGGGCTGTCAAAGGTAAAGTTGCCGCCATTTGTAGTGATGGCACTGGAAAGCGTAAAGTTGTCAGCTAGCAGGAAGCTAAGGCTACCACCATTTGTATTGAGATTAGCAGGAAGCTGAATGTTGCTGGGGCGATTAGCATTGCCGACCTCTACATCTGCACCGTTGAGCGTGAGTCCGGCGCGAAAGTCGATCGCGCCACGAGTATTGGCAGTGAGAGTTCCATTGGTCGGACTAGGAGTTGATGAGCCAAGGATCACGGCTCCGGTGGTAATGCGATCGCCTGCTGTGAGATCAATAGCTCCACCTCTCCCGGTTTGTGAGGACGAGTTGAGAGTGCCCGTTGTGATGCTGCCGTTAGGGGCGGAGAGGGCGATCGCTCCACCATTCCCATTTGCGAAGGTATCGAGATTGCTTGCTGTGATCCTGCCGTTATTGCTGGTTAAGGTAATAGCTCGACCAGGGTTAGTAATGTTACCAACGTTGATGTCTTGATTGGTTTGGAATGCGATCGGGTTGTTGAATGTAACGTTGAAGTTATTAGGTACGGTAGTAATTGTGCCGTCGTAATTATTACCTCCGATCAAGATTTGGGAAAAACCGCTTTGTATTGTACCGAGTTCACGATCAGTTAAATTTAAGCGATTATCAGCAGTATTGCCTCCAATAGTGCTACCTAAGCTAGGAGTCAGAGGTGTGAATTGAAGAGTTCCAGTACCCTGAATCTGCGTACTAGAGACAAGATCTATCTCATCAGATCTTAAGGTAATATTGCGATTACCTTGAATCCCATCTTGATTACCAGCAAAGTTAATTCCAGCCGTCCTAGCTCCAGTACCTTCCAAAGTAATAGAGCCTGTCCCATCCGATACTATTTGACTTCCAGATAGGAGATTGACGCCATAATTTTCACTTCCAGAACCGTTACCAGTACCACTTAAATTAATGGTTCCAGTGTTTGATCGAACAGTACCCGCTTCAAGATTGATTCCACGATTCCTGTCCAGGCTGCCATTACCAACACCTGTAAGAGTAATATTTCCTGAGCCAATTGCTTGAACACCTACAAGATCGGTTCTTGAGCCAGGAACTCCTGTCTGAAACAAAATACCACTATTTCCACTATTTCCATCTACGCTTCCTCTTCCATCCAGAACGATGTCTCCACTACCCCGCGATTCCACTGCGCCTTCAGTGAAAAACGAGATACCTCTATTAATGCTCCCAGAACCATTGCCGCGACCTGTGAGTCTGGCAATCCCATTGTTCACAATAACCCTAGAAGAATTCTGAATTTGTATTCCTGAATTCTCCTCATTGCCATTGCCACCACGACCAAACATCGTGATATTTCCGTCACCTTTTGATTGTATTGTACTGGTTCCCGCACTAATTTCAATTCCTGTATTGTATGCTCCAGTCGAATTACCACCATACCCATTGAGAATAATGTCTCCATTCACTGAGCTAATAGTAGAATTACTAATTAGGACACCAGAGTTACAAGTTTTTCCAGTAACACAGAAGCTGGTCGGAGGTAAAGTTGGATTACCCGTTGTGTCTCCACCTCTACCCTCTAAAGTAATAGTTCCGCCAGTTGATTCTAGTGTGCTGCGAAGGGTGAAAATTATTCCATAGTTTCTAGCCGTTGTTCCCCCTGTTCCACGGATGTCGATACTACCAGAGCCAACATTGACATTGCTACCAATGTCAATGTTACTAGTGAAGGTGACACCAGCATTAGAAAGAGTGTTCCCCGTAGCGCTCCCTGTTCCTCTTCCTACAAAGTCACCGCCATTAGTATTAATTGTTGCGGCATTAATCACAAGGGCACCGCCATTAGTGCCATTATCTGAATTAGCTATAAGCGTGACATTGCCACCATTGGTAGTAATATTTGAGCCAGGATTGACTGTAATGTTGTTATTTGCTTCAGCGGTTAGCCCTATTCTAGGAGCATCAATCTGAATGGGAGCATTAAAGTTGATATTATTATTTGCTCGCAAGACAACATTACTTGTTGAACTATTAATAGTACCGTTATTGATATTGCTTACCCCAGTTGCAGGGGGATCACTAAACGCATCGTTGGCGGTAAGTTGGGCGGGGACATTCGCACCCGCAATCACATTGATGTCGAATGGATCAAGCAACAAGGTACCAAACCTACCTTGAACGCTACTCAAATCGGCGATGCCAGAATAATCTAAGAAAGAGTGCCCAGATATTTCGGCAAAGCCACCGTTGCCTCCATTTCTTCCTCCCCTGGCAGTTAAAGTCCCATAAAAATGGGTTGCTTCATCCGCCCAAACAATCACTCGACCACCATCACCGCTATACAGTGCATCCGCATTAATCAATGAATCCCGACTCACAAACGTCCGATCGCTATTTGGCACCGTTCCCTGTCCCTGATAATCGCCCCCAATTCTGACCGTGCCGCCCCCGTTTTGACCCGAAGCATTCACCGTCGCATTGACCAAACCTACCCGATCGCCCAACACATTAATTTCAGGCAATGTAGTGCCCTGAGTAGAAGCATCAAGAGTACCAGAGGCGATCGCTGTTCCCGCCCCAGTTGGAATCACAGTATCAGAAGCCACTAAACGGACTGAATTATCAGAAGCAACTATCAACCCCGTATTAGCATCTGCCCCCACCGTCAACAACTGCGCCAGAGCAGCCGGATCAGTCAAAACCTCGTTTGGCAAACCATCCTGACCCGGAGCCAACTCAATCTCCAGACTCAACACCATGCCTTCCTTACTAATGCGGAGGATATTCTGACCTGGAACCGCCGTAATCGTAATATCACCACCCGGAGCCGCAATCCGCCCCGTATTGATCACCGCTCCCCCCAGCAAACTCAGACTTTGCCCTTCCGGCACCGCCAACTCTCCAGCATTTACGATCGCCCCCGGTTCGCCCATCGTAAACCCAAAACTCCCTGGTTCACCAATCAAAGAAGTGTAATCATTCGCACCGATCGCATTAAACCAACGACTCCCAAACCCAATGCCATTAGCAGTTGTCACCGTCAAAGAACCCGGTATATCCAAACGGGCATTTGAGCCAAAAATCACCCCAGCCGGATTCATCAAAAATAGATTTGAGTCGCCCCCTGTCACCCGAATCAAACCCTGAATTACCGAAGCATCACCCCCTGTCACCCGTGCCAAAATATTGCGAATCTCGGGGTTTGACAAAAAATTGGCAATTTGATCCCGACTCAGACCAAACTGCTCAAAACTGTGGAAGAGATTGGCGCGATTGCCCGATCGCGCTCCCCCTTCAATATCAATGCGATTACCATTTTGACGAACGACCGTCCCCGTTCCATCACGAGCAGGAGTAATCCGCTGGGCGTGAGCCGACAACGGAAGTAAGAGTGCTAGAACCAGGACACTATACTGAAGAAGCTGTGTGTACAATTTCATAGCTGCTCTCCGTAAATCACCCAATGTCGACTTTATACTCGTACTAGTTAGACTTTATGACTGAATTTAAGGAGAACCAGCCTTTGATTACAAAACATCAAAGGAATACATAGCCCTTTGCATTTCGAGATGTTTCGTAATGCAACTCTTACTACTCCCCAGTAGACCGACAGCAGTTAACAATAGGCTTGTCTGCAATACCTGGGACAATTCTTTGTAGGTTCACATGCTCATCTTCTAATAACTTTTTCCACTGAGTCTTCCAAGGAACATTACTCAAATCAGCACTGTGGCGATCGCCTACTACCTTCAACGCATTCAACCAGATTCCATGCTTAAAATAAGCAGCCGATTTTGCCTCAGGAGTCGATGCCATTCTTAAATCAGCCGTCAATTCGGGACTAGGCAAAACTCTTGTAACAGTATTTCGGAGAGGTAACTCTGTACCTTCCTTACAAGTTAAAATAAGTAACCACTCATGGGAGCGAGCAGTCTCTAACGCTGGAACTGTATCTGGAATCTTGATCTGAATAACACCTGGCAATGCCTCTGTAGGTTCCAGGAATTTGCTATAAAGCGGTGTTTGTGTCCGATCAAGTGAATGAAGAACAAATTTTACAGAGGCAAATTCATCCGCCTTTGCCGGAAGATAAAACCAGAAGGTCGGATGTTCATCCGTAGTTGTAATCCAATTCTGACGTTTAGGTATCAACGCAACCATGCGCTCCTGATTCGATACATTCATGTCACACGGACCATGTGTTGATCCATTCGTTTGCTGAGATGTTCTTCCGCCCCCTCCCCAAATACTAGAACCTGTCGTTTCTTCGGAAACCAAGAAGGAATTGGAATCGATCAGTAGAGCCTGAACCAAACTGACAGAGTTCAACCAAAACATCCCGCCTGCGATCGTTCCTGCCGAGATCGTTTGCAAATACTTAAAATTAGAACTAACCATAAACACCTGCTTTGAGATTTAATGAATAGCTACAATGCCTGAACAGGCAACCGACCGTAAATCATGACCGTTCCACCTGCTACGACTAATGCGAGGAAAGGTGGAACTAGAGGAATCCAACCGCTTTGGAAAGCGAACACAGCGTAGCAGCAGCCATAGAGAAAGACAATTGCCCCAACCTCTCCCAAAGTCACGACTAAGAGCGAGCGAGAGCGCCAAGCAATCGCTCCTCCAGCTAAAGCCCATACCCCGATCCAAACTACTTCTGCCCATTCAGGCAGCCACCAAATCAGCGATCGCTTCTTGCCATTTTCGTCTCCAAGGGCTGCATTGATTAGACTGCTCACCATATGAGCATGGACAATCACTCCTGGCATTCTTTGGTCAACACGGCGATTGTAGGGAGTAAAATGCAAATCCCGGTAGCTCGGCGCAACAGTTCCAATTAAAACAATTTTTCCTGCCACCAAGTTCCGTGTCAGCTTTTTACCTTCAAGTGCTTCTTTTAGCGTGAGTTGAGGCGCGATTGGGTTAGCAGATCGATAGTTCAGTAAGATTTGTTGGGTAGCAGTGTCAAGTTGGTGATAGCCACCAGTATCAGCTTCTAATCGCCTCAAGACGATATCACCCAAGAGAGGTTGACCGTCCTTGAAATCGGGTTTAATGCCTTTATCCTGTAAGTATCGAACTGCGATTGAACTGCTAAAGGAGAAAGTAGTCTGACAGGCTTCTCCAACAAGGGGATCTTGAGCCAACATCTGACGGCGAACGCTTCCTTCTGGGTAATCTATATTCAATGCATCTACGCCAACTCGGCTATCGATATGACCTTTTAGGATTTCGACCGGAGGTCCAACAGCAGACACTTCTGAAGTCTTACTGCGGCATACTACAATCAATTTGTCATTTTGTTGAACCTGACGAATTAACTCTTTATGCTCAGGCTCGATAGGCGATTCTCGAAGGACATCCAACCCAATGAGCGCAGGTTGATATTGAGTTATTTTCTGAATCAGTTGTTCAAGCCTACTATTCGAGAGTGATGATCCTTGACGGTCAGGTTGAATCTTAAGATCATTTTCTGTGATGGTAATCAGCAACAATCGCGCATCCGTCTTCTCTATCGGACGTACTTGCATAAGATGGTCATAGGCTTGGAGTTCCCACGATTCCAGGTATCCTAGTTGTCGCATACCCTGAGTTAAAGCCAAACCAATTAAGCTCGACAATACCATTTTTCGCAAGCTGCGTTTGAGGCTTGCTTTTGGCTCTTGTCTTCCTCCATCCAACAGATCTTTCCAAGTCGGCGGAACCTCCGCCGGGTTCTGACAAATCACAGGCAACCAAGACGCACTCGGAAACTCATCCTCCATCCCCTCCAACTTCTCTCTCGCCTCCCGCACCGACTGATATAGCGACTTCCCTCCTGAAAAAGCAGTCAAGAAATGCTTCAAAAACTCCTGAGCAACCTGATCCGGCACAGGTTCTCGCATCACAATCAGTTGCGGAATATTTAAATCCGCCATTGCCCGCGCTAAACCCAACCCATCACAAGAGTTAAAAATCGCCAACTTCAATCCACGGGCGATCGCCGCCTTCAAAGCATTCTTCAACTGATCAATCGTCAAACTCTCCGTCTGGTTAATCGCAATCTCACCCGATCGCCCATCGACTTGACTGGCACTATGCCCCGCAAAAAACAGAATGTCCCACCCCTTCTCATCCCACAATCGCTGGTTCAATTCCCAACGGGGTGGCTCTGCTAAAAACACCGTTCCAGCCCCAGGAAGTTGATCTAGGAATTCGCGATCGCGGTGAGTATCAATCCCCTCACTATTTCCCAGCACTGCCAAAATCTTGACCAACCGAGTCGAACTTTGACGAGGCGGATGAGGCTGCTCATAGTTCTGAGTCCCCAGCGCAATTTCGGCATAAGGATAATCTTCAAAGAAATTCCATAAGTGCCAAGGAAACTTTCGCAGATGCGGATCTTCTGTCGTCACCACAACCCGAATCTCAGTAGACCGAGATAGGTTGGCTCGAAGTTGGCGCTCAACCTTACCAAACCCATCCGAGTTGAGCCAACGATTCAATTGGCTTTTAATTTGCTGGCAAAGATGATTGAACTCAGCTTCAGAAACATTAGTAATATCCGCTTCATCAATCTCAAATGTTGTCCGGGCACGGCGCAAACTCAGTCTTGCATGGAGCGCTTCGTAGAGCGATCGCCACTTCTGATATAAATCCAGTAATTCCAGAGAAGCAGGCAACGAACCTGTAAACTGCGTCGGCATCGCACTGCCCCCTTCCCAAAGCTGGGTGGTCACCTCTGGAAACCCCTGCTGCAAACTACCTTTCGCAAAATTGAGGACAATTAGTTGGCTCATAAGTCCTCCCCCTACGCTTCAAAAAATTCAGTCGTGCTGTATTCATCCAGTACAATCTGCAACCGAAACCGACTGCCAATTGGACACCGAAACCGCTTCAGTTGGATACAGTTATCCTGCTCACCCGCTTGAACCGTCTGCACCACTTCTCCTTCTTCAGCCAGCATTACCAATGTCAAATTGACTGGTATGTACTGATCGCCACTAGGATGCACCTGAACTCGGATGCCAACCCTATCCTCTGCTTCAGCTTTCAGCCCCATAAATAGCAGCACGTGCTGAGGCTCAGGGGCCATAAACTCAATTACCTTGGCTTGAATCACATCTGATTCCGCCGTGAGCAAGTTTGAACGAAAATTATAAGCCGTCGCCGCTTGCCAACCCGCATTAAAAATGTGTTGAAACCATTCACGGAGCTGCACAGGTCGGAGGTCTTGCCCTTGAGGTTGCTCTCCTTGCCGCTGTTGATAAAGAGCTTGTCGCCATTCCATTCGCTCCAGCAAGGCTCCCCAAAGCGCAAATGGGACAGATAATCGAGGAAAGGCAACCGCAGGGCTTCCTAGCCGTTGGATCAAGCTGCCTGCCTGAGCAGTCGGTAATTCCAGTAACGGGGCAACAACCGTTCTAGTTTGTTCCTCTGGGCAGAGCTGATACCTCACCCAAAACGTCATTTGATCACGAGTTAAATGCTCGGTATCCATGCAATACGTGCGATCGCTTGCATCATAGTTGCCACTCTCCTTCAACTTCTGATGTGTTGTATACCCCCAAACTCTGACCCACTGATCATCCGCCTGCCCATCTGATTTCACCTGCACTGCAAAATAATAATCCGAAGCCCAACTGGGAATATCCACCCACTCTTGCGGCACTTCCAATGCTCCATCATCCATTACTTCACTCGGCAGCAAAACTAGCCGAGTCTCACCAATGGCGATCGCCGTTCCATTCACAAATTCCCAGATAGACGAATGATCCAGCCAAGCCGAAGCCTCTAAGGCATATTCAGTCTGTATCCAGGGCAACAAAACATCAAGACAAACTTGATTGAGATAGGCATTCCACCGACTATCAGGCTCAGCAAAATGCTGGCTCTGTTGCCAAGCCTCCGCTTGCGTCTCTGGCGGAATTTCAAAACACCATTCTTCCGCTGCAAATGTCATCACCACAATCTACTTCCTCCACCTCGATATTTACTGGGCAGATCTAGCTGAGCCGCCATAATGACACTCAAGCCACTCTTTCAGGAGCAAGCCCATGTCCCCTATTTGGTTTGCATCTGGGGAAATATTCAGGGTTTCTTGACTCCAGGTCACGAGCGCGATCAACAATTGCTCATGCGCTCGATTAAGACATCGCGAAATCGTCGGCTGACTCTTATTCAACTTTAGCTTCATCTCTTTCTGGGTCAGACCTTCCTGATAATGAAGACTCAACACCTGTTGTAGCTCTGGCGCTAGCTGCTCTAACAACACGACCAGAGCCTTATAGATCTGTGATTGCTGCTCCTGCCGAATTTGAGCATCCTCCTGAGCAATGATCTCAGCCAAAATGCCTTCACTACCAGAAACAGAGAGTAAATCTTCCAACACCTCATTAGAATCTGTCCCACTTCTAGGAGTCTGAAGCGAGGAAATCGGCGGGTACAGATATTTTCGGACAGCTAAGGCACAGTGAACCAGCCATGTCTCAATCGTCGCCGCATCACAAGCTTGACCTGATGCATCCAACTGACCTAGCCGTTCTTTGTTGTACAGTGTTGCAACGGCAGCCCAAAAGCTTGGATTAAGCGTTGGCAACCCACTTGCAGGAGCAGACTGAACATAAGTCTTCTTAAAGCACATCCAAGCTAATTGATATTGAGCCATTGTTTCAGTCGACAATCCTGCATGGCTCAGAGATTCCATCAATCGCCGCTTGCCGACTTTGCGCAACAAAGTCCAGTGGGTACAAAGATCCGCTTCCTGCCGCTGTCGGAGAATATCCCGCAACAGACTGCGAAACGCCATTTCAGCATATGATTTGAGATGACCTCGCTCTGGCTTAAACCCTTTAAGGATTGTGGGGAGTTCAGCGATCGCCAACTGGAAGCAGTCCGACAATCCATACTGAGTGCTGGTGATTTTTCTAGCCGTTTTCTGTGCCGCCCAATAACAAGGCTCTTGAAGATAGGCTGATAAATGTAGTCCTGATAAGCCTCCTACTTGAGACTGCCAAAGTTGATACCAGTAGAGAGACCAAAACAGATCAGAATTTGCCACTTCTGATCCGACATTCTCTAACGGTTGTTTCAAACACTGCCCCATACTTCGACGCAACTGGGCATCAGCTATCCAGCCACCAAAACGTTCAGATTCAAACCTTACAAAAGTTGAAAAAAATTCAGTAACTTCTTTGCGAGGACGCATAGATGTACATACGGTAGTGGAGCATCACCTAATGAACGGAGACTCAGTAAACTAACTTAGACCTAGCGAACCCTACAACAAATTATCACACTTCACAATAAGGCGTATCTTTTTTACCCACAAATCCTACTACAGTGTCGGACTCTGTCCATCTACCAACACCCGCTGACAAATCAGAAAAGCCGATTGCTTCAGGTTCTCTGCCGTAACCTTTGCTTGCTTTGATTCATGCATCAACGCTTCTAACTAAAAGACCAGTACCTGCTTGTTTCTAAAACTCTAGTTCATTGTGGTTAGCGATTTAGGGACGAGTTAGTTTTCTAGGAAAGTTATGCCAGAAAATTTCCTTCCCATCGCCCTTCACTTTATTTGACAGGACGATTCACAAAAGCGATCGCAAAACTGATGAAAATTTGTCAGTTGTCACTTTTTTTTGAACCAAAGCTAAAGCTGCTTTCGCCTCACAGCGACTAGCCGAATTCAAAAAAGCCCTATGGTCAATTCCCAAC
>JAHHII010000022.1 GCA_019358855.1 Timaviella obliquedivisa GSE-PSE-MK23-08B
TCGGTGGAAGAATTGAGAGAGCTACTGGATCGCCTCCTGAATCAAGGAGAACTAAAGATTAAGTGGCAACGAAAAGTGAAGAACAAAGGAAATGGGCTACTTGCAAGTTAAATGTTGAGTAGCTTATTAGCGATCGCAAGCAGGTTGAAGCCTCATTAGAACAAAGTGAACAGCGATTTCGGCATCTGTTTGAGTCTACTCCTAACATTGCGGTTCAAGGATATAACCGTCACCGCCAGGTCATCTACTGGAACAATGCCAGCGAACAACTTTATGGCTACAGTAAATCAGAAGCAATAGGTCGACAGTTGGAGGACTTGATTATTCCTCCAGAGATGGGGCAAGAGGTGATTGCAGGGATTCAGAATTGGCTGGCAGAGGGACAAGTTATTCCAACAGATGAATTGAGCTTGATGCGAAAAGACGGCTCTAGAGTTGCGGTTTACTCTAGTCACATTCTTTTAATTAATCCTGAAGGTGAGCAAGAAATATATTGTGTAGATATCGACCTGCGCGATCGCAAGCAAGCAGAAGAAGCGCTGCGAGAGAGTGAAGCCCGCTATCGGTTGTTAGCCGAAAATACGAATGATCTGGTTTGCTTGCACGAATTAAATGGTCAATACCTTTACGTCAGCCCATCCTGTGAAGCGCTTCTAGGCTATCGGTGTGATGAAATGTTGGCACAAGATCCTTGTGTTTTTCTCCATCCCGACGATCGCAATCCAATTTATCAGCAAGGAGATCTAACCCTGATCTCTGCTGACAACACCCCGATTACCTATCGAATGCGTCAAAAGTCTGGCAACTACATCTGGTTTGAAACCCTCACTAAGCCTATTGTTGATGCTGCTGGGCAAGTTATTAAGCTTCAAACTACCTCCCGTGATGTGACTGAGCGTATCCAGGTTAGGAATCAGTTAAGATACGATGCTCTCCACGACGCGCTAACCGGGTTGCCTAATCGCAATCTCTTGATGAAGCGTTTGGAATTAGCGATTAATCGAGCCAAACGCCTGGAAAATTATCACTTTGCGGTTTTATTTCTCGATCTCGATCGCTTCAAAGTCATCAACGATAGTCTGGGACATTTAGCTGGAGACCAACTACTTATTGCTATTGTTCAAAAACTGCAAGCCCCGCTCCGTGGGGCAGATCTTGTGGCGCGTTTAGGAGGCGATGAATTTGTGCTTTTGCTAGAAGAAATAAAAGATATTCAGGAAGCTGCTCGGGTTACAGAACAAATTTTTGCAGCGCTACAGGCACCCCTGACGGTTGGAGGACGGGAAGTATATGTGAGCGCTAGCATTGGAGTTGTGCTGGGCACAAGAGACTATCTGCAAGCCTCTGATCTGTTACGAGATGCTGATATTGCCATGTACCGAGCAAAGTCTAGGGGAAAGGCGCGGTATGAAGTTTTTGACGCAGAGATGCACACGCAAGCTTTGAGTCGGTTGCATTTAGAAAACGATCTGCGTCGGGCGATCGAATGTCACGAATTTCTGCTTCACTATCAACCCATTGTTGCCTTAGCAACAGGACACCTGGTCGGATTTGAAGCTTTAGTGCGCTGGCAACACCCCACTCAGGGTATAAAGTCACCGATGGAGTTTATCCCGATAGCGGAGGAAACAGGACTCATTACGCTTCTAGACTATTGGGTACTGCAAACCGCCTGTCAGCAATTGGCAGACTGGCAAACTGCTTTCCCTAGCGTTTCTCATCTGAAGGTAAGCGTTAATCTTTCAGCCCAAGATTTACAATGCCCTGATTTGCTAGGGGAAGTCGATCGCGTGTTGGCTCACACCCGCCTCAATGGTCATTGCCTGACTTTAGAAATTACCGAAAGCATGTTGATTGAAGATATTGATTCTACGATTGCTCTGCTCAGTCAGTTGAAAGAACGGGGCATTCAAATCAGCATTGACGATTTTGGTACTGGATATTCATCGTTAAACTATCTACATCGTTTACCTGTAGACAACCTTAAAGTCGATCGCTCATTTGTAAACCAAATTCAGTCAGAGAAACAAAATTATCAGATTGTTGAAACGATTGCGAGGCTGAGTGATCAGTTAGAACTGGATGCGATCGCTGAAGGAATTGAAACCCTCTACCAATTGGAGTGTTTGCAACATCTTGGCTACAAGTTTGGTCAAGGGTATTTGTTTTCAAAACCCCTAAGCTGTGAAACCACAGAAGCACTTCTGGTGAGTCAAAATCCGACGTACATTACCTCAGAGGATGTCTGAGAAGTCTAGATTGCTATCCGATCCGCCCCCTAAATCCCCCATTCTGAGGGACTTTGAAGAAGCATTGGTTCGGAAGTCCCCCAGAATGGGGGGTTGGGGGGCGAGTGTAAGAATCTTTGATACTTCTCAGACATCCTCTCAGATCTATAGCCTCAAATCAGAACATTGGTTAAATATTCGTGTTGGAAATTTTCAACAACCGCCTTCGTCTGTTCGATTAGCGTTGCATCGAGCGATCGCTCCTTAGACATGAAAAAAACAACCACTGCTAATACTTGAGAATTGACCATAACTGGCATTCCAAACCCAGCCTTAACGCTCAGTGCTTTTGCTATTTGATGCCGTAAGAAATATGCTTCTGACTGTGCTGAAACATTCTCTAACCATTCAGGTTGTTGCGATCGCCAGACGCGCCCCGGTAACCCTTCGCCAGGACGCAACACAAACGATTTACTACAAACTTGAAACTGCATCCAGGGAATGGCGTGCCTCATATCTAAATCAGTACTCACGCACCAAGCAGGACTCAGTTCTAAAACTGGGCAAGCCGCATCAGTAATCCAAGATTCACCATATTCCCATTCTGTTCTGTCGCACACAGAGATTAGCAGTGATGTTAGTAAAGTGATTAAATCCATCTTTTTTACTTGTCTATTGATTCGCCCATTCACTTCCATTAAATTAGTGTCCAGAAAAAGCCGGATCTTCTTTTATTTCCTCTGTCGAAAACTGGACAGGTTCTTCTAGAAGGAAGGCACAAAGGAAGAAGACTACAAGTGCAGAACACCCCAGGAACTGAAAGAAAATTTGATTACCTGCGGTGGTTGGAGGCAGCAAGCTATAGGCCGTGGCATAAATGACTGAGCCAACGCTGCCATAAGCACCGATATTACCAGTAATTTGTCCCGTGATGCTGCGTTTTAGCAAGGGCGCAATACCAAACGTTGCTCCTGCCGCACCAAAGACGAAGAACGCGCAAAACATTGTTACAGCGATCGAAATCGTCATGAGCCAGCCATTGCTAATCTGGCTCATGATCAAATAGCCAATGCCAACGCCGCCGATCAAAGCAGTCAGTGTCCATTTACGACTGCCAATTTTATCAGAAATAAAACCACCGGCTGGACGGGAAACTAGATTCATTAGCGGATAGCTAGCTGCGATCGGACCTGCAATGTTGTGTCCAATGTTAAAAGTATGCTCGAAAAACTCCGGTAGCATAGAGACTACTGCCAGTTCAGAACCAAAGCTAACTGCGTAGGCCAAATTCAACACCATTACCTGACCCATTTTGTATCGTTCGTTGGGAGGATACGTCTTCTTGCCAGATACTACATCCCGGTTCACATCCCAAGTTTTGTAAGACTGCAACAAGAAAAACCCTATTAAGGCAACCCAGATAATGTACAGGGTTGATGAACTCAGGAACTTAACTAGAGACAATCGCCAAGTAATCAGTCCCATGGTACAAAACAGCGGAAAACTAGAGGCAATCAACGCCCAGAAGCTTTTAGCACTAGTAACTTCCATGCCACCATCTTTGGCCGGCTGCTGATAGACTGTGCCTGGTGGCGTATCCTGCACATTGAAGTAGAAGTACACGCCATATACGGCTGAAATGATCCCTGTTAATGCTATAGCCAAA
Source organism: Timaviella obliquedivisa GSE-PSE-MK23-08B (assembly GCA_019358855.1). Classification (NCBI taxonomy): domain Bacteria; kingdom Bacillati; phylum Cyanobacteriota; class Cyanophyceae; order Oculatellales; family Oculatellaceae; genus Timaviella; species Timaviella obliquedivisa. The sequence continues at coordinate 3,895 of JAHHII010000022.1, forward strand.
CGCCAGTTGGTCTGACCTACTGCTAGGAAGGCAGCTCCAGTTGCCAGCAAAGGGAGCAGAGCCTCGGCAGCAAAGGAGCCAAAGTTACCCCAGCCGCCATAAATACCTTGAGCTAACCCAATTTGCTTAGATGGAAACCACTCTGCCACAAGCCGAATACCTACTACAAATCCTGCGCCTACAATGCTCAATGCTAGGCGACTCAGAACAAGTTGGTTAAAGTTTTGAGCAAAGGCAAATGCTAAAGTAGGAACGGCAGCATACACCAGTAGCGCTGAGTAGGTCAAGCGTGGACCAAAGCGATCGAGAACCATGCCGATAATGATTCGAGCTGGAATTGTTAGCGCCAAATTACACAAGCTAATGGTGCGAGACTGTTCCACAGACAAGCCCATTGTCTCACGTATCGTCGTTACAAACGGAGCATAGTTGAACCAGACGACGAACGTCAAGAAGAATGCAAACCAGGCATAATTGAGAATCCGATAAGGATCTCTAAACGACAAGAGTCCGCGAAGCATACTGTATTTTCCTCTAGAATTTAGCTGAAGTGCAGCTGGGGACATGACTGCATTTGCTACTTCGCTACAGGCAGCAAAATAAAGAAAGGTAAACAGATACGCAACAGTGCTTATTAACAGTAATTCATGTTACGAACTGCTGACTAATCACTGTTGCAGTAATTCACCTTGTTTATCAGTCCTGTTTTTAACCATGGATTCCATCCTTCTTTAGTGAAAAAAGCGTTTAAAACTGTCCTTTGCACCTAGTAAAGCAATTCCCCAATAGGCATCTGCCTGACATGAAAAGCTTAGTCAGAGTTAAGATTTCCTCACGCATTTAATCCAAATTTCAAGGGTGATGGAGTCCTGAAAGTTTCTATCAAGAGAGCCGAACCCAAACTATCGATCCTGCCCCGGTTCAAAGTTACTCTTAGGGTTTTCTTGGTTTTGTTCGTTTTGTTACAAATTTAGAGGTCTTATCGATAAACTGCATTGAAACTATGCAGTTTATCGATAAGACCCGGTACGCTTTTAGCTCAGCTTTATCTATTTCAGCAGCCTATCCTACCGCAGAGAAATTTGCTCATCTTCCAAAATCTGGCGATCGACAGGTTTCATCCACTAATGTTCTACAGGTTTGAAGGCTTGGTAAACTGAGAGATTACATTACGAATCCAGACACCTCAGATGAGAGTAAGGGCTAATCTTCAGGTCAGTTCAAGAGCAGTCTCAAAGGCTTCCTCATAGCCTTCTGTTGCTTTAAAAAGCTGGAGCGTTAGTTGCTCACCGCCCTCTTAATAGATGCCATCTTGGTTATTCTTTTGGTTGCGTTGCCTCTTAACAGTTTCTCAGGAAGCTGTTGCTTCAAAGACTAATCAGCAGTAGGCAGTAATATCTTCGCCCCATTCTTCTGCAAGATAACAGAGTGCTCGGAAGCGCAATCCAACCAATTGATCGTAGATAGGATTGAGCTTGCATAAGGGAGGAATGTGAACGATCGCCCGTCCAAAGCAGGTGATATTGCGCTCAAATGGACATTGAGCCGGAATCAGTTTTGCAATGCAATGGGCAATGCGGCGATCGTGAATTTCGAGATGATCTAACCAATGCTGAAGCAGTTGTAAAAAGTTTGAGCAAGAATCAGAATCTTGATAGGATGTAGAGGATGCATTCATAATATTTTTACCTTTTCTGAATCAACTGTAGTTAACAAGTAGCTAACAGTGGTGTACCGATATTGAGTAAGATAAACAGTTTCAATAGGAATGTCTGTCGGAAAAAGTCAGTCATTCTAAAAGCTTTATCTGAAAAGGAAAGTAAGAGGATGTCTGAGAAGTCTAGATTGTTATCCGATCCGCCCCCTAAATCCCCCAGAATGGGGGACTTTGAAGGAGGAGTGGTGCGGAAGTCCCTGCCCCAGAATGGGGGGTTGGGGGGCGAGTGTAAGAATCCTTGATACTTCTCAGACATCCTCTAAGAGTAGTTGTCATTCAATGACCTATGATTTTGACTCTTCCGATATTCTGATCTGACTTTTAGTCAGAATTCGTCAGATATAAAAGTTCCTATGTCAGCCCTATCTGTAAAGTCTACAATCAGAGCTTCATCTAGCCTTTTTCCTAGAGGTTGATTGAAGTATGCACATCCAAGCAAGTAGCACTAGCGGTTAGAGCGCATTTCTATAAATACGCCCTTAGAGAGATGCCTCAAATAAAACTACTAAGAATTTCAGGATTTGAGTAAGAGGAGGATAAGAAGAGCATGAGAAAACACTTATAAAGATTGAATCATGGCTCAGTAAGAACTAGATTGTGTTGAGAGGGTAGAAACAAATCCACTACTTAAATTACAGACATGATCAAATTGCAAATCTGTCCTCAGTTTCGATTTGAAAGAAAGGAGTTCCAATGATTAAGACTTTAGTTGATGAGTTGCATCTTACGGGTGCGCTTTTATTTTCTGATTCTGAAAGCTCTTCAAAGGACTTATCTGAAGAGGACGGAGCCGTTATTGCAGACGGTAAGCGATCGCGAAGCGATCGTCCTAAATGTACATGATGTCCTAAGCAAGTTCGCCGCTGTATGGGTCGCAGCCTCAGCAACAGCCCCATCTAAGATAGTATGTGATTCGGGCAACCAGTTCTGGTATCGTGCTGCGATCGAGTCTGCGGAACGTTGAGCAAGTAGTCCGCACTGGCGATAGCTTGGTTGAAATTGCACCCAGCAACAATGCATTAGTTATCAAAGCAAAAGTGGCAACTCAGTCCGTAGACAAGGTCAAAACGGGACAACTTCCTCAACTGCGAATTAGTGCCTGTCCTTACTCTGACTACGGCACGCTGCAAGGTATTGTCATGGCAGTGTCTCCTGATGCGATCGCTCCAACTATCACTGATTCTTCAACTGCAACAATGCAATTTCTGCATAGCAGCAATGCTAATTACTATGAGGTAACAATACAACCGAATCAGCTTTCATTAGAGCAGGGTAATCGTCAGTGTCAGCTTCGGACAGGCATGAAAGCTGAGGCGAACACCATTTCTAAACAAGAAACATTTCTCCAGTTTGGTTCAAGAAAAACACGATTACTGATAAATTTGTAACCGTTGAATTTGTACCGAGAGTGATTACGATGGGATAAAAAATCCTCTGAGATTTGAAACACCATTAATGAAAGTTGAATGGGAAAAGAATGAACTTGTTACTCTTAATCGGATAAATGTTAATTCATTCTGCTGCCCAATTATTCAGGGTGCCTTTATCTTTCCTTAGACAGATATTTAAACTCACTTTATTTGTTAGAAGACGTTGTAAAAGAGGGCATGGAGCAGTAAATTTATAATCTCTTTACATAAACTATATGAGAAATCATATCTAATAAAGAAGTAGTAAAAATACTGTTGCTTAGCATCTCTTTACCTGAAACTAATTCATCCTAAGTACAGAGGTTTTAGCTAGTAACTCTGATGAAACCCCTATGATGCAATTAGTATATTGCGTAACTCTTTCTTTTTTTAGTGTGTGTAATTTAGTAGAACCACTGCAGAGGCGATTTCTTAGTAAAGGGTCGGTAGTGCCAAGATATTTTCAATAGCAAGGTAACTAGATGGTGGAAATTTTGTCATCTGACGCGTTTTTGTCTACTAATCTCAGCCTTTCAATTGTTGTTCCTGTTCACAATGGGGGAGAAAGCTTCCGCCGCTGTTTGGCGAGTTTGAAGAGCTTTGCCACTGCCGCGATTGAAACCATTATCGTAGTTGATGGTGGTACAGATGACTCATGGCAGCTTGCTGAAGCGTCTGGAGCGAAAGTCATTCTGCTTGACAGTACAGGGGGACCTGCAAGAGCGCGAAATCTTGGCGCGAAAGCAGCACAGGGGGATATTCTCTTCTTCCTAGACGCGGATGTGACGCTTGCACATGACACGTTGGCGGAGGCATTAAAAACTTTTCAGAATCAGCCGATGATTGCTGCCCTGATTGGTTCCTATGATGACGCACCGGGTGCAGCCAACTTTTTATCGCAGTACAAAAACCTCTTTCATCACTACACCCACCAGACGGGCTGCGAGGAAGCTTCAACTTTCTGGGGAGCCTGTGGTGCAGTTCGACGCGAGGTATTTTTGGCGATCGGTGGTTTTGATGAGTCCTATCGCTATCCGTCGATTGAAGATATTGAACTGGGCTATCGTCTCAGACGCGCTGGGCACCGAATCTGTCTTTGTAAACAGGTGCAGGTCAAGCATCTCAAACATTGGGGGCCAGTTAATTTGTTGCGGGCAGAAATCTTCTATCGAGCGCTGCCCTGGTCTGAATTGCTATGGCGCGATCGACAGTTTGTCAATGATCTAAATTTGCAAACGTCAAGCCGTCTCAGCGTCGTACTCACCTACAGTCTGTTGCTGGCTTCGATTAGTGCGCTATGGTGGTCAAAACTTCTGATCGTAGTTGGACTTGCGAGCATTGCGCTCCTCCTGATTAATTGGCCCGTCTATCGATTCTTTCTACAAAAGCGGGGACTGGGGTTTGCTCTCAAGGTGATTCCCTGGCATTGGTTTTACTACTTTTACAGTGGGTTTGCTTTTGCAGTCGCAACGCTCCGCTATCACTTGTTCCCCCGCGCAAAAAATAGGTTTTCCCAAGCTTAAACCAATTGATGCTGTGAGGTTTGGGCTTGCAGCAATGAGTTTACTTGTTAGAAATAGCGATCGCTTTAGGTCGTTTTTGTCCAATCATCATTGAGATCTAAAGTATGCATGTATCCCAAGAGAGAACGAAACTTTCGCCTGTTGTCATTATTGGGGCAGGGCCTGGCGGACTGACAGCAGGGTATGAATTACTCAAGCAGGGCATTCAGTCCGTTACGATCGAACAAGCTGACAAAGTAGGGGGCATATCTCGCACCGAAACCTACAAAGGCTATCGATTTGATATTGGCGGTCATCGTTTCTTTAGCAAAATTGAGCAGGTACAAAAGTTCTGGAAAGAGATTTTAGCTAGCGAATTTATTCAGGTTCCGCGTCTTTCCCGGATTTACTACCAAGGCAAGTTTTACAATTATCCGCTTTCGCTGGTCAACACACTTTTCAATTTGGGAATTGTCCCTAGCTTTTTCATTTTGATGAGCTATTTAAAGGCGAAAGTCAAAGCAAAACTTCAGCTTACGCCTGAGCCAGAAACCTTTGAAGAATGGGTAATCGATCGCTTTGGTGAACGCCTCTACCAAATTTTCTTTAAAACCTACACTGAGAAGGTTTGGGGCATTCCTTGCAACAAAATTCGGGCAGACTGGGCTGCCCAGCGGATTCAGAACATGTCGCTAAAGCGAGCAGTGGTCAACGCACTATTTGGTAGCCAAAACGCCAAAAGCCTGATCAAAAAATTTGACTACCCGATTTTGGGGCCGGGAATGATGTGGGAACGCTGCCAGGAGATTCTTGAGAACAAAGGTAATTTGGTACACCTCAACACGCAGGTGACGCGCATTCAGCGAGAAGGCACGCTAATTAAAGGCATCACTGCAAAACAGGGCGATCGAACCTTTGAGATTACGGGCGATCAGTTCATTTCTACGATGCCTGTGACAACCCTGGTTCACCGTCTTAATCCGCTGCCGCCCCCTCACATTCTTGAAGCAGCGCGGGGCTTAAAATATCGGGATTTTTTGATTGTTTCGCTAATTGTCAACCAGTCTGAACTATTTCCTGACAACTGGATTTATATTCACAGTCCCGAATTCAGAGTCGGTCGGATTCAGAATTTTAAGAACTGGAGTCCGGCAATGGTTCCCGATCAAAGCAAGACCTGTTTAGGGATGGAGTATTTCTGTAGTGAAGGGGATGCACTGTGGGAAATGTCTGAAGCAGAGCTAATCGCTCTGGCCACGAAAGAAGCGATCGAGCTTAATTTGGGAGTGCAGCCTGGAGATGTTGAAGATGGCACTGTGATTCGCCAGCCTAAAGCGTATCCTGTTTATGACGGCGAGTATCGGCGGCACCTGAAAGTCATTCAAGACTACTTGGAGCCCTTTGAAAATCTACAAACTGTAGGACGGAACGGTTTGCACCGCTACAACAATCAGGATCACTCTATGTTGACTGCAATGCTGGCAGTTAAAAATATTTTGGGCGAACAGCACGATCTGTGGGACATCAACACTGAGCGCTCTTACCACGAGGAATTTACTAAAGAAGAATGGAAATCTTCAAAGCCGCAAGAGCAAATAGATCTTGCAGTTTCAAAAGCACAAGGAGTGTAACATGAGCGATCGCCATCCCTTTGTCTCCGTTGTTATTCCAGTTCTCAACGATGCCAAGCGCTTACAAGTTTGCCTACAAGCGCTTGCGCAACAGACTTATCCACAAACTTGCTTTGAGATCATTGTTGTTGATAACGGATCTGAGCCAAGCGAGGCGATCGCTCCAATTGTTGCCGCTTTTGCAGGTATCACAGTTGCCACCGAAGAATTTCCCAGTTCTTTTGCAGCCCGAAATCGTGGCATTACCTTAGCCAAAGGAGAAGTGATTGCCTTTACCGATGCAGACTGCATTCCTGCTGTTGATTGGCTGGAACAGGGCGTTGGGACGCTACTGCAAACGGCAAATTGTGGACTCGTTGCAGGCTGCGTCGAAGTGTTTTTCAAAAATCCCGATCGCGCCACTCCAGTTGAATTGTATGAGCGTATTACTGCTTTTCCTCAACAGAAGTTAATTGAGAAATATCACTATGGAGCAACTGCCAATGTATTCACCTTTAAACAGGTAATCGATCGCGTCGGTGACTTTAACGCTGACCTCAAATCAAGTGGTGATATTGAATGGGGACAACGAGTTGCTGCTTTTGGATACACGCAGGTTTATGCTAAGTCTGCGTGTATTGCTCATCCAGCGCGCGACTCGTTTACTCAGCTTTTTAAACGCACGGTTCGATTGACCGGAGGTATTTATGATCTGTACTGCCGCAATCGATCGCTCTTTGCGCAAAACTGGATCTACTTCAAGACGCTGATTGAAAATTTAGTTCCTCCTATTAATTTTGTTTTAATGGTGTCTCGCCATGTAGAACTGAGAAGTGTTTGGCAGAAAATCCAAGTCGCGCTAGTGATGTTTTTTGTCCGTTATGTCAGCGCGGGTGAGTTGATTCGCTTAAAGCTAGGAGGAGTATCGACTAGAGATTGACCGCTTAAGATTCACGCTTCTGGCGCGATCGCCACCCACAAACTTATGACTTCAACGCCTTTTGTTTCTGTTATTATTCCGGTCTTCAACGATATTGATCGACTTCAGCGCTGTCTGGCGGCACTGGAGCAGCAGACCTATTCAAAGTTGTGGTATGAAGTGATTGTGATTGACAACGGTTCAACAGAGGGAAACGTTGCAGAAGTGGCTACTGCTTTTGAACAGGTGATTACGACCTTTGAGTCTCAAACTGGTTCTTATGCCGCTCGCAATCGAGGATTGGCATTAGCGAAAGGAGAAGTGATTGCCTTTACTGATGCAGACTGTATTCCTGCAACCAACTGGCTTGAAAATGGTGTTACCGTTCTGCTAAATACATCAAACTGTGGTTTAGTCGCAGGTAAGATTGATATCTTTTTTAAGAATCCGGCAAAACTGACGCTTGTAGAGCGCTACGAAAATATCATGGCGTTTCAGCAACGAGAACATTTAGAGCAGTATCAATATGGCTCAACGGCGAACGTCTTTACGTTTCGGCAGGTGATCGATCGCGTCGGGCAGTTTGATGCCACACTTAAATCGAACGGTGATTTTGAGTGGGGACGACGCGTTGCGGCTCACGGCTATCAGCAAGTTTATGCTGAGAATGCCTGTGTCGCACATCCGGCGAGACATTCTTTTGCTGAACTATACAAGCGATCGATTCGTTTAGCAGGCGGCATTTATGATGCACAAATTCAGCGCTGCGGGACGGCACTGCAACGCAACAAACTTTTTGTCAGAAGCGTTTTAGAAGACTTTTTATCTCCGGTTTTAGAGATTCCCAATGTTCTTTCAAACTCAAATCTTAGAACGTTGGAGCAAAAAGCCGAAATATATTTCATATCGTTATGGGTGAAATACATTCGTGGATTTGAGAAAATTCGGCTCAAGCTCGGCGGCGTTTCATCACGAGGATAAAGGGAAGGCAATTATGAAAATCGCGTTTATTGTGGGTCACTTTCCGATGCTATCAGAAACATTTATTCTGAATCAAATTTCAGGTTTAATCGATCGCGGTCATGAAGTCGATATTTACTCTGAATTCTCCGGAGATACTTCTAAAGTTCACCCCGTTGTTGAGAAATACGGTCTAATCGATCGCACTTACTATCTCACTCCGGTTTCTAAGAATTTACTGACACGGGCGATCACCGGACTGCAACTAATTTTGCAATATAGCAGCTATCCGCAGTTGCTGTTGCGATCGCTGAATATTTTTAGATACCGATTTCTAGCTGCCTCTTTATGGCTATTGCATACAGTTCCTGCTTTGGCTGGGAAAGAGCCTTATGATGTTGTTCATGCTCAGTTTGGGACGCAAGGATTTCGCGGAATGCTGCTCCAAAATTTGTGCGCACCTTGGACAAAATTAATTGTGACATTTCGAGGTCATGACATTAGCAGCTATGTTGATGAGTACGGCACACAGGTTTACGATCGCCTGTTCAAAACCGGAGATTTCTTCTTAGCAAACTGCGAGTTTTTTCGGCAGCGTGTAATTCAGCTTGGCTGTGATCAACGCAAGATTATCGTTCACGGTTCGGGCATCGATTGCAATCAGTTTGCTTTTATGCCGCGATCGATCGGGGCAGATGGCAAAATTCGCATCGCTACAACCGGACGATTAGTTGAGAAAAAAGGAATTGAATATTGCATTCGGGCGATCGGAAAACTGGCTCAAACCTATCCCAATCTGGAGTATCATATCGTCGGTGATGGACTGCTCAGACAATCATTTGAACAACTAATTCAGGAGTTGGGAATTGCCCACCTTGTCACGCTGCATGGTCAGAAAAATCAGCGCGAACTGATCGAAATTCTCGATTGCTGCCACATTTTCGTTGCGCCCAGCGTCACTGCTGCTGATGGCAATCAGGACGCGCCTGTGAATGTTCTTAAAGAAGCAATGGCAATGGGCTTGCCCGTCGTCAGTACGCTACACGGCGGTATCCCTGAACTGGTGGAAGACGGTATTTCTGGATTTCTCGTACCAGAGCGTGATGCCGACGCTCTTGCAGAGAAATTAGGTTTGCTAATCGACCAGCCCGATCGCTGGATTTCCATGGGTAAAGCTGGACGCGCCTACGTTGAGGCACACTACGATATGAACCAACTCAATACTAAGCTGGAGGAACTCTATCAACGTCTGCTATGGGTAAAAATGCAACAGCAACCCGCGATCGCTCAGTCAATCTCGACCTCATGAAATTATCAAAGGAGTGATGTATGGTTACCGCTAACTCGTTGCCTAAACAGGAACCGCAGGTCACGATCGTTGTCGTACCGCGTGAACGCTTTAGTTGCACTCGTGATTCGCTAGAGAGCATTTACGAATACACTACGCTTCCTTTTCAGTTAGTCTATGTCGATGGTAATTCTCCCCAGAAAGTCCATCACTACCTCAAAGAGAAAGCCGACGAGCGCGACTTCCAACTGATTCGCACTGATAACTACCTATCGCCCAATCAAGCCCGTAATTTGGGATTGAGCTACGTTCAAACCCGGTATGTGGTTTTTGTTGATAACGACGTGATTGTTTCTCCAGGCTGGCTTGAAGCGCTGGTGAACTGTGCAGACGAAACGCAAGCGGCGATCGTGGGGCCGCTGATGTGTCAGCACGAACCCATTCATGAAATCATTCACTTTGCCGGAGGCGAGTCGCATATCTGGGTCGATAAGACGGGCAGAAGACGGCTGCGCGAAAAAATGTATCGGCAGGGCAAGCGCGTTGATGAGGTTCGTCATGAACTTCAGCGCACTCCGACGGAACTGGCAGAGTTTCACTGCGTCTTAGTGCGAACCGAGATTTTTCAGCGATCGGGCGGACTCGACGAAGCCATGTTCAACACTAAAGAGCATCTTGACTTTTGCTTAACGGTAACTCAGCTTGGCGGCAAGATCTACTTCGAGCCTGCCAGTATCGTTACTTATGTACCCGGTCCACCGATCGAATGGTCAGATTTGCCCTTTTATATGCTGCGCTGGAGTGACGCTTGGACGCTAGCGAGCCTGCATCGCCTCAGAGATAAGTGGAACTTGTCTGAAGATGGGTACTTCCAAAATCGCTATAAGAAAGTGGGCTGTCGGCGGATGATGACGATCATTGCGCCTGTCGTCCATCGCGTCACCTTTGGACGCTACAGCAAGTTTCTGGAATCGCTTCTGGTGCAAGGCGATCGCACCTTAAATCGCTACCTCACCACTCGCCATGCCAAAAGCAACCCATACTTAAATTCAGCAGCCTTAAATTCAGCAGCCTTAAATTCAGCAGCCTTAAATTCAGCAACGCCACAAATTCACTTGAGCAGTAAATCCTCATGAGAAGTCAATTTCCTAAAGTTGTTTATACCCCTGAAGGGACGTTGCGGCATCCACGACAGCTATTTAGGCAAATGTGGCACGATCTACTAGCCTCCCGCGAATTGGCATGGCGACTAATGGTGCGAGATATTAGCGCTCAGTATCGTCAGTCAGTGTTGGGTTTTTTCTGGGCATTTATTCCACCCATTGTGATGGCGATCGGCTTTACACTCGCTAGCGAAGCGAACATTTTTCAACCAGGGGCGATCGAATTGCCCTACCCCGTGTATGTGATGTTTAGCACGGCAATTTGGCAAACGTTTGTGGAAGCAGTCAGTGGTCCAGTGCAAGCAGTAGTAACGGCAAAGCCAATGATTGCTAAAGTTAACTTTCCCCGTGAGGCAATTATTTTAGCAAAAATAGGTGAAGTGCTGTGTAATTTTGTCGTCAAGCTAATATTGATCGTGGCATTATTCTTAATTTATAAAGTTTCGGTTGCCTGGACGATTATTTTAGCTCCTGTAGCTCTAATTCATCTGATTATGTTAGGTACATTAATAGGCACCTTACTATCGCCGTTAGGAGTACTGTACCAAGATGTTTCCAGAGCTTTAGCCATGATTACGGGTTTTTGGCTATTTCTAACGCCAGTTGTCTACTCTGTTCCAGAACAAGGAATGTTAGGTTGGCTAGTCAGGCTCAATCCTGTCACTCCATTGTTGGTTACAATTCGGGAGCTTTCTACAACAGGTATTCTTTCAGAAGTTACAGGTTTCTGGATCGTCAGCGGCTTGACGTTCATCGGGCTATTTCTAGCCTGGATTGCTTTTCGCCTTGCTATGCCCTATGTCATTGAAAGAGTTAGTTCATGATTAATACTAAAACCGAGGAGAGATCTACGTTTGCAACAGATAGCGGTAGTGTTATTGCAGTTGAACAGGTTTCCAAAAAGTTTTGTCGAGAACTTCGGCGATCGCTTGGTTATGGCGTTCAAGACATTGCTGCCGAATTAACGGGTAGATCTCGTAAAAGCGACACTTTGCGGCGAGGAGAGTTTTGGGCACTGAAAGACGTTAGCTTTAACCTTCGACCTGGTGAAGCATTAGGTTTGGTTGGTTCAAACGGTGCGGGCAAAAGTACGTTGCTACGAATGCTTAGCGGCTTGATTAAACCCGATACTGGGCGGATTGCAGTTAACGGCAGGCTGGCACCTTTGATTGCGCTGGGCGCGGGGTTTAATCCAATCCTGACTGGGCGAGAAAACATCTATGCAAATATGTCGATTTTGGGACTGTCAACCCGCGAAATTCGACGACGCTTCGATGATGTCATCAATTTTGCCGAGATTGAAGACGCGATCGACTCGCCTGTACAAACCTACAGTTCAGGGATGGCAGCCCGCTTGGGATTTGCTTGCGCCATTTATGTTGAACCAGATATTTTGCTGATTGATGAAGTGCTGGCAGTTGGAGATGCTAATTTCAAAGCAAAGTGCTATCGGCGTTTGCACAAGCTCCGTCAAAACGGAGTTGCGTTTATTTTGGTCAATCACAATACTCAAGCAATTCTCAACACCTGTGATTCTGCACTTTATTTAGCTAAAGGACGGCTTATTCATGCGGGTGCAGTGGATGAAATTGTGACGCAGTATGAAAAGGATTTATTTCTTAGTGGAGTTGAACATTATTCAAATCGTCTGGTTTTACCTTTAAAGCCAGAATCGGAAAGCTCAGGTTTAGATATTCAATCTCTTTACTTCAAAAACCCTCAAGATGAAATTTCAAGTCTTCTTGTCGTAGGCGAACCCATCAGTTTTTGTGTCAGTTGTCTGGCTCGAAAACCTCTAACCAATGTATCGCTTCACTTTAAAGTTTCCAAGGTAGGAGGTGATGACAGTGTAGGTACAGTACTATTTTTGAGCGGTGACAATGACAATACTTTCTTCAACCTTTCGAGGGGTTCACATGAGATACAGATGCAAATGCCGTACTTAGGATTGGAACCTGGATCGTATACAGCATTAGTTAAAATCAAACAAGATTCTGTTTATACTTTTGATGTGGTCGAGTCATTTCGCTTTACGGTTTTGTCAAATGGGAAAATGCAGTCCTGCAAGTTTTATCAGCCTCGATCGTGGAGTAGTGTCGCCCTTTAACAACCTCCTGCTGCCACCCTTAAAGTAACATCAATCTGATATGAGCAGTCCTTTACTTAGCATTATTATTCCGACTCACAATCGCCCTCAACTAGTACAGCGAGCGGTGCAAAGTGCATTGGAGCAAACTGCTAAAGAAATTGAAGTTATTGTCGTAGATGATGCTTCAACCGAGCCTGTAATCTTGCCTTCACAGTCTAATCTCAAACTGATTCGCCTTCAGCCAGGGCGGGGCGGGGCAGGTGCTCGTAATGTTGGTACTGAAGCCGCTCAAGGGCGCTGGGTGACGTATTTAGATGATGACGATCGCTTACTACCACATATGGCAAGTGTCTCACTACAAGCACTGCTAACAACAACATTTTCACCGCCGATCGCAATCATTTCTGGAATTGAAGTAATCAATACTCAGGGCAAGGTTTTACGAGTCCGAACACCGCCGTCTGTTCGTCTCAAAGGATGCCATTTTGCGCTGGAAGATTTAGAGCCGCAATATTCTTACAATACAAAGCAAACAATGGTTGTAGAACGAGCCATCATTCAAAAAATTGGTGGATGGGATGAAACATTTCGATCGCGAGTTCACTCAGAGCTATTTCTGCGTCTCAATTCTGCCTGTTCAATTTTGGGTCTACCGATCGTCACTTATCAACTGTATTCCCATGATGCTGACAGAGTTTCTCGCAACGGAATTTTGCGCCAAGAGAGTTTTCGGCGATTGATTACTAAACATCAAACAGCGTTTCGTGCCCATCCCAAACGATTTGCAAGTTTCATTCTGGAACATGCTCACTCATCTTATCGAATGGGGCAGAAGCAAGCCGCAATTTCTAGCTTGCTGTGGGCACTGCGTATTCATCCTCAACAAACGCTAGCTCAATCATTTTCAATCTTGCGCCACTCAGCTTACTCCATGTTCTTATGACTTATGAATCCACAATCCCCAGTTTTTTCGATCGTCATTCCAACCTATAATCGCCCAGAGCGGTTAACAACGTGTCTGCAATCAATCGCGCAGCTTAATTATCCCTGCGATCGCTTTGAAGTGATTGTTGTTGATGACGGCAGCGAAGCACCGCTATCCTCGACCGTTTCTGAGTTCGAGCCGCAAATTCAGATCACATTAATTCGACAGACCAACGCGGGACCTGCATCAGCCCGAAATACAGGAGCAAATCATGCAGCAGGTCGTTTTCTAGTGTTTACGGATGATGATTGTTGTGTAGCGCCAAACTATTTGGAAGCACTCGAACAGTACTTTACATCTGCTCCCGATCGCCTGGTGGGGGGGCAAACGCTCAATGCGCTCCCTGACAACCTATTTTCAACAGCGAGTCAGACCCTTATTAACTATCTGTATTGCTACTACAATGCCAAATCAGACGGCGCTTTCTTCTTTGCCTCTAACAATTTTGCAATGCCCACAGAGCAGTTTCGCTCGCTCGGCGGCTTCAGCACTGCTTTTTCGCTGGCAGCCGGGGAAGACCGGGAATTTTGCGATCGCTGGTTGCACCACGGCTATCAGATGAGCTATGCACCAGAAGTTAAAATTTACCATGCTCATAAGTTAACATTACGTTCTTTTTGGCGGCAACACTTTAACTATGGGCGGGGTGCTTTTTGCTTCCATCAAGTTCGGGCAGATCGACTACAAACAGGTATTAAAGTAGAGCCGTTTTCGTTTTATTCAAAACTTTTCAGTTATCCATTTGCTGTTGCACTTCCTGATCAGGCAGTAAGCTTAGTCATGCTTTTATTTGTCTCACAGGTTGCAAATGTAGCAGGCTTCTTTTGGGAGCGATCGCGCCATTTAGACAAACAGATCCAAGTAGACGTAATTTCCTAAAGTGAAACTGCTTAGCTCCTGAGTCATATACTAATCCTATCCCAATGCTGTACTTCATTATCGTCTGGATTATTCTTCTTCAGCTTTGTTACGTCATTGGAATTGGAATACTGAATGATCTAAAAGCTACTCAATTTCAACGGCAAGGCGATCGCTTTATTGCTGCTGTTTGGCTAGGCATAACGGTTTTAGCGTCTGTACTTCTGGCAACTGCGCTCCTTGTTCCATTATCGAGTGAAGTTGGCGGTTTAGTGGCATTCAGTCTTGTTGGCATAGCACTGCGCTCCGCCGCCGCTCGAAGAGAACTAATAGCATTGAAGTCACAAGTTTCGCCTTCTGCTTTATGGGCAACACTTGCCCTAGCAATTGGCTTGGCAAATCTGACATCCCGCGAAGTCACTTGGCTTGATACAGGTCTTTATCACTACAGTATTATTCAATGGCTGCGGCAGTTTGGAGTAGTTCCTGGCATTGCTTTGTTATTCAGTAACTTGGGATTTACCTCTTCGTGGTTTGCCTTAACTGCAACTTTTAGCTCTATAGAAGTTGCTGCTCAGGTCAGCGCAGTCATCAATGGATTTGCCTTATTTATCTCAGTCTTAAGTGCAGCAATTTGTCTGCATCATTTTTTTAAGCAACAAGCTGTGATTAGCGACTGGTTCTTGGCTTTATTTCTAAGTTTTATTTTCATGATGATTTTAAGATTAGAGCTTTTACAAAATCTTCTAATCTCTCCATCTCCTGACTTCCCTATTTTATTATTGGTAGGAATTATCACCTGGTCGCTGCTGATCAGCATTCCCTCTCTCTCTTTTTTTAACTCTTCCTCAACAGTGCCAATTATTCTATCGGCAGGAGCCGTAGCGATCAAGCTCACTGCACTTCCACTGTTATGGGTTACCTTTTTGCTGCTGTTGGTCAGCAAACCTACCTTTCGTCAAATTGGATATATAGGAACCATCGTTACTCTGCTAATTTTACCTGCTCTACTTTCTGGAGTTATCACTTCTGGCTGCCCTCTTTACCCTTCATCACTTCTTTGCCTAGATCTGCCCTGGTCAGTTGCTTCTACGAATGTACAAAAAGTGGTAGAAGGAACCCATCAATGGAGTAATTGGTATGGAGATTCTCCAACAGGAAGCAATTTATGGATCTGGCTGCTTTGGCAATGGTTTGAGGACGATAAGTTAAATAAAGTGACGGCATTCTTGATTGCTAGCTCTAGCCTTGCTGCCCTTAATATCCTAGGCTACTCTATTAAGCAGCCTCATCATCATCGTCTCATTCCTGTACTAGCGATCGGGTTTTCGGGCATCGGTTTTATCATGCTCACTTCTCCACTTTTCAGGTTCAGTATCTCTTACACCCTGGTCATTCCAGTTCTCTATTTAAGTATCAATGGGCATCGGTTTTTGCAACAGAAAATACTGGCTGCCGATCGCCTGGTTGCCTTCAAACCCCTGTCACGTAAGTTTCAACAAATGATTCAGGTAATTCCCTGGTTGCTTGTTAGCTGGCTGATAAGCTCAAGTTTGAAATACGATACTTTTTATTTACTGGTACCACCTCCTTTACAAGAATCTCTAACAACTAAACAGCAAATTAATGATATTAATTACTTCTCTCCTCGGGAGGACGAATTCTGCTGGTCAACTCCTCTACCGTGCGCCTTCAAAGTAGCGCCAGATATTAAACTGCGAGACCCTGCACGAGGCATTAGTGGGGGGTTTATTCGGCAGACACATTAAAGCCCCTCGATAGTCGCATTTTAGCAGAACCGAAGACATGGTTTTGGTGACGATCACCGGAGCTTTAGATAAAGATGAGGGCGATCGAGGGGTTGAGAGCAATTGCCTACCAATCAAGCATTTTGGAGATGAAGTTAAAGGAATTGCTCAAGAGGGTAAGATTAAGCGACGTTGATCGTTAAACTGAACGCTATTACTTGAACCCAGATGGCAGCATTGCTCAACCGATGCCGATGCGTCAAATGCTTACCTCTTAGAATTTATTGTACAGTTCCATGCGGCGACATTTTCCCGCTAAGCATTATCATGTTGGCAAACAATTGAACAGTATTCAGCAGACGAGTGAACAGGTAACAGCAACCTTTACTGATGGCATTCAAATTACGGCAGATTTACTCATTGGCGCAGATGGACCGAACTCAACGGTACGACATCAGTTTCTACCCGATGCCTACTATCAATAGACTGGATATGTCGCCAGAATAATAAATCTTTTTTTTGCATAGAGGCTTTATCCATTCTTCTGTCATAGGGTTAGCACTTATCGGCTATGGCTCGATCGCCCTATCTCCTTTCTTTTTCAGAGACGACGAATTAAACGGCATCATTTGCACCGTTTCTTCAGCAGGCTTAGTTAACTTCAAAAGTTAGTGACGTAGACACAGACTAGCGATCGCTTTTACCAGCTTCTCTGCTTCCACAGGTTTTGTGAGATGGACTTGAAATCCGACCTGAAGTGCTTTTTGTTGGTCAACTTCTGCTGCATAAGCAGTCAGGGCGATCGCTGGAATCGTGCCGCCTTGGTTAGGTGAGCGCGATCGAATCTGCTGGATTAGCATATAGCCGTCCATATCAGCCATGCCCACATCACTCACAATGACATTGGGAATGAATTGATCTAGCGCTTGTAATGCTTCTAAACCAGAGGTAACGGCTGTTACATTTGCGCCGCTTTGTTCCAGCAAAAATACCTGCAACTCGCGTGCATCTTGCTCATCATCTATTAGCAAAATCTGAATGCTTTCTAAAAGTACTTCTTCACTTGCCGGGATGGCAATGGGCTCAGATGAGATCGAGGTTGTCTGCTGTAAGATAGGCAACTGCACAATAAAGGTCGCGCCTTGATTCTCCCCCTGGCTCTCTGCCCAAACCGTGCCTCCGTGCATTTCTACAATTTGGCGCACGATCGCCAACCCCAATCCTAAGCCGCCAAATTTGCGCGTTGTCGAGCCGTCTTCTTGCCGAAAATACTCAAATACTTGGGCCAGAAAATTAGGAGTAATGCCCTTGCCCGTATCGATCACCCGTATTTGTGCTAAGCGATCGAGTTGTCGCAGTTCAACGATTACTTGTCCGCCGTTAGGTGTGAATTTAACTGCATTAGTGAGTAAATTCCACACTACTTGCTGTAAACGGGCGGCATCACCAGAAATCAGCGCGGTTGCTGGGTCTAAATCAATCTTTAGCGCAATACCCTTCGCTTCTACTGCCAAACGCACGGTTTCAAGGGCAGCAGAAATCACAGACGTTAAACTGACGGGAGCTGCTGTTAAAGATAGTTTCCCCTGCATAATCCGAGAGATGTCGAGCAAGTCTTCAATCAGCTGCGACTGCAATTTGGCATTACGCTCGATCGTTTTCAGGGCTTCAGCTTGACGAGAGGGATTAAATGTACGGCTTTGCAGTAGACGTGTCCAGCCCAAAATTGGGTTGAGGGGCGATCGCAGTTCATGGGACAGTACCGCTAAGAATTCGTCCTTAATTCGATTAGCCCGTTCGGCTTCTTCACGGGCGGATTTCTCTTGTTGTAAAAGGCGTTTGCGATCAGTGATGTCTCGCGTCACGCCCGCGACTGCTTCTACTGTGCCGTTTGCATTTAAAAGCGGCACGAAGATATACTCATAGTCATGAGTCCCAAACGCGCTTGTGTAGGGGGTTTCATCCCTAACGGGTTGGCGTGTCTCAATGACTTGCTGAATCTGATTTTGCAGCTGGGTTGCTAAGTCGGTTGGGTATTCTATGTCAAAAAAGTTTTTGTCTATCACCTCAGCCGACGTTTTTTGTAAAAGGTTGAGCAACTGCTGATTACTATAGGTAAATCGTCCTGATCGATCGAAGGTGTAAATGAAATCGGGTACGGAAGCGGCGATCGCGTCAAACCTTTGCAGTTGTCGTTCGAGTTCGGCGGAGGTTTGACGCAGGGCTGTTTCAGATTGAATTTGGTCAGTAACATTTCTGAAATAGGCTGTGACTCCATTAGCGGCTGGATAGGTATGGACTTCGTACCAGCGATCGTGATCGGGATAAAACGCAGTTAATGATCCATCCACGCGCTCAGATGCGGCGCGCCGATAAAGCGGCTCAAACTCGCTACCATTGAGACCTGGATATTCTTCCCACAGGTTCTTTCCAATTAAGTCACTGGGGGAGCGATCGAGCATTGCTTCAGCGGCTCGATTCACGTAGGTGAATAGCCAGTTTTCATCCAGCGCGAAGAATGCATCTGTAATACTGTCTAGAATATTCTGGCTCTGCTCTTCGCTCTTTTGCAAGGCAGTCTCGGCTTGTTTTCGATCGGTAATATCCCGAGAAATCGCCACCAGTTGCACAACCCGCCCGGCTGCATCTTGCACAGGCGTAACGATACTATCCCACCATTTCGGGGTGCCCTTAGCAGTAGGAAGATAGCCTTGAAATTGCCCTGTACCCCCCATTGTGGCGGCAGCGATCGCAGCTTTTGCATTTTCATAATCCTCGCCTTGCCATTTATCAACCCAGACCGTATTCAAGATCGAAGCTGGATCGTCGATTTCTAGCAGACACAGCCCACCTGCACTAATGTAGAAGATTCTGCTATCCAACGTTAAAACTTTGATGCAGTCTCTACTGCTCTCCAAAATGCTCTCCTTCAGTTCTTCACTTTCTCGCAATGCCTCTTCAGATTGTTTGCGATCGGTAATATCAACAGCAGCTCCGTAAATGACCTCTTCTTCTGAGTAAGGCTGGGCATTCCAGAGAAACCAGCGGTAGGAGCCATCTTTGTGCCGATAACGGTTTTCAAAGGCAAAGGTTTCGTTGCCAGAGAAGAAATGATTGACTTCCGAGATAGATGGATTAAGGTCATCTGGGTGAACACAATCAGTCCAGGGACGCGAGATCATTTCGTCCAACGACCAACCTAGCACTCGTTCAAAAGTCGGGCTGACCCATTGAAAATAGCCGTGGCTGTTTGTAATGACTTGTAGATCCGAGCCAACGGCGAGAAAGCGATCGCGCTCCTGTTCAGCTTTTTTGCGATCGGTGATGTTGGTGAATAAAATGGCAAACTGATTACTTCGCGGTTCACCAATGCAAAAAGCGTTGACATCAAACCAACGGTTCATCGCGATCGACTGTTGCTCAAACCGCACAGATTCTCGCGTCTGCACCACTCTCTCATACGTTTTAACCCAATCTGCTTCGAGATTAGGAACCAGTTCTCGTGCTGTTTTGCCTAGTGCTTGCTCCAGTCCTGTCATTGCTTCAAACATTGAATTGACTTCGAGGAACCGATAATCAATTGAAGTACCGTTCTGGTCAAACAGGAGTTCGCAGATGCAAAAGCCTTCGTCGATCGACTCGAACAAAGTCCGGTATTTTGCTTCCGATTTGCGTAAGGCAAGACTGGAGCGATCGCGCCGTTCTTGTGCTTCTCGTAATGCCTGTTGGACACAGGGGGCTAGCCGTTCTAACCGTTGCTTCAGAACGTAATCTGTAGCTCCGCATTTCAGAGCTTCGATCGCCAGTTCTTCGCCTAAGCTGGCAGAGATAAAAATAAATGGAGTTTCAGGGCGCAAGTCACAGGCAACTTCTAGTGCAGCAAGACCCCCAAAACCAGGCATCGCATAAGCCGCCAAAATCAAGTCTAATGTCTCAGTTTCTAACGCTGTCACAAAGTCAGCACGAGTATCTACCCGCAGCAAATTGTACTCAATACCGCTGTCCATCAATGCGACTTGGATCAGTTCAGTATCCAGCAATTTATCTTCGAGCAGGAGAAACCGAAACATTGTCATCACTGTGCCTCTTGCTAAAGTCTAGCTCTATTAGCAAACCATACTGTCTTGCTTCTGATGACTTATTTCGTCATATTTACTCCTTTCGATTAAATAATTAATCGCTTGGATTAACTCGGTCGGTTCGAGCAGGTTGCTCACATGTCGTTAAAATCCAGCAGTGCTCGCCTGTTGCTGATCAAACTCTTTAACACAAGCAGTCATGGCGATCGCGGAAACTTGCTTCCCATCCTGGATCTCAAATTTTTCGCAAAAATCACAAAATTTCTGAAATATACGTTCCTCGATTTGTTGTCCGGCATGTTAAATGATCCAAATGAACCGTAAGGTTGATGGCGTGATCGGTCAATTTCTTGGCGGGTATAGTCAAGTGAATCATTAAATGGAGCGATTACCGTTGAAATGCACTAAAACTTGTATTTGATTCACATGGTAGATAATTCTCTAAGCAGCGCACGTCCGCTAGGCGTTTTGGATAACAAACCCGTTGCGCGGCGGGATCTTGTTGGTCCGAGCGATC
This sequence comes from Timaviella obliquedivisa GSE-PSE-MK23-08B, assembly GCA_019358855.1. Classification (NCBI taxonomy): domain Bacteria; kingdom Bacillati; phylum Cyanobacteriota; class Cyanophyceae; order Oculatellales; family Oculatellaceae; genus Timaviella; species Timaviella obliquedivisa. Next base: position 24,739 of record JAHHII010000022.1, read on the forward strand.
GCACCGATTTTTTTAAGTTCAGCCTCAAACGCAGCAGTAATGTCAACTTCCAACTGTCTAACCTGCAAGCAAATGCCGACTTGCTGTTGCTGAATCGCGCTGGTAAGGCGATCGCGCGATCGCGAAAGGGCGGCAAACAGGCAGAGCAAATCACTCGGCAGCTTCAGTCGGGCACCTACTACGTGCAGGTGTTGGGTCGCGGCAGCAAGAGCACCCGATACAAACTGTCAGGTTCTGCAACTGCTGGCGACGGCGGTGATGGCGGCGGTGGCGGCGGTGGCAGCAACGGCAACGGCACCCGCAGCAACCCATTTGATTTGGGGACTTTGAATGGTGGCTCTGTCGCGCGATCGCGCGACACGGCAGGCACTTCGGATGCAGAAAATAAATTCTACAAATTCCGGCTGGGGCAGATCAGCGACCTCAGTATTGCGCTCAGCCAAGTATCTGGCGGCGGCACGATGCGCCTCTACAACGACACCAATCGCAACGGGGTACTTGATTTCAACGAATCAACCATTGACAGTGGTGACGGTTCTGTATCCTCAAATCGCCCCATTTCTGCGGTGTTCCCCTCCACAGAGACCTACTTCTTGCAAGTAGTGCGAGACTTTTCTTCCAGCACGATGCAGTACGACATCACGTTCAACACGACACAGTTTCCGGGCAACATTCCTACCGATCCGGGTAGCGAACCCACGACTGCATTCAACCTGGGCAGCTTGAGCAAAGGTGGACGCCTAGAAGCGAAAGACTACGTGGGGAGAGTGGACGAGAATGACCTCTATCGATTCACGCTAAACGAAACGGGGCAGGTCACGTTTGGCAAGGCGGATGTTGCGGGCGACATCAACACAAATGTCACCATCTATCAGGACAAAAACAACAACAACATCCTGGATTCTAACGAGTCGCTTGGTTCGCTCATCGGGGCAAACGGATCTGTCAACCTGCAAGCTGGAGCATACTACGTGTTGGCTAATCAGTCCAACGTGAATAACACCGCCTATTCGCTGAGCATTAGCGCGTAGGTTTCACGGACTGTAAACGCAGCGTTCTCCACTACGGCATAAACCACATTCAGACCTGTAGTTTTTCTGTGGGGATACAGGTCTGAGTGTGGTTTCTGTCCGCTTAACCCTCAAGTTGAGGCTGGTATACCTTTACTCTGTCAAGTTATGCGCTAGTTTAGAGGTGCTTGCTCATGTTTAAGATGCTAACCCTGAATCCGCTAAGCTGTGTCTTGACGGTAGCCCTAGTAACAACTATGACGCCACCCGTGGATGCCCAGACCAGATCTTACCGTGTTAGATGTCAAACGATGGTTTCTCTGGTCCAGGGAGTGAGTTTGACCTACCGACTGGCGGGTAGTCTGCCGGAGAACACTGCGGCGGAAATTCCTCAAAACCCGGTTGGAGCAACCTTGACCCTAACCGTGCAGTGGCAAGATCAAAATGGCCGCGTTCAAACCTTACTCAATGCTTCTGCTTTGAGTGATTATGAGCAGTTGGCTCCTGACGCTGACTATTCTCAACTGCCCTTTGAAGAAACGTTTCGCGGCCAGCCCAACAACGCCGATCGCCTATATGGGACACCAGCTTCGGTGCATGGACTCTACGTCAGTCTGCGTCCCACCAGCGGACAGCCCCAGCAGATGCAAACTGTCCACTACTTGCGCCCTGATGAGTACGTGCGCTCAACGGTGGGCACTTGCCAGACTGAGAATGCTGATCTTGACATGTCTGTTGACGAGCAGTTGACACTCTTACAAGAACGACTCCAGGCTGAAGACTGGGCCGCTGCCGATAGAGAAACCCGGCGGTTGCTTGCCCCGGAGTCAACCTCGCTGCCGCCGTTTGAGCCAGTGTTGGTGCAGCCAGATCTGATTCGTGCCATTGACCAGATGTGGCTAACGGCCAGCAGCGGACAATTTGGACTCAGTGTTCAGTTGCGTCTTTGGCAGCAAGCACTGGCCGCGCACCCTAACAATAGTGAAGCAGCTGTCAATGCCTTTCGCGATCGCGTAGGCTGGAAACTCGCTGCTCCTCGCTCTGAAGTTGACTTCATCAGCAGTGACTGGTTGAATGAGTCGGAACTGACCTACTCCTTGCAAGCTCCGGAGGGACATCTGCCCTGGGGCGGGGTGTCGGATGAGGTGGTGCAATCGGTTGCTGTTCCACCGCCAGGAGTACATTGTGGCAGTTGTACTGTCGATGCCATGCAGCTGCGCAACGAACGCTTCTATCGCTACATTCCTCAACTGATGGAACGAGTGGAGTTGTCCTTGTAGGAGTTTCAGTCTTAGCGACCATTTTTTTCCCACTGCTATACAAAGGCGAAGTAGAAATTGACACTGAATAGACTAGAGGTCGTTTCACAAATCAACTCCTGATTACTTCAGGATTGTTGTAGTTAAGCCGTAATAGCGATCGCTGCATTCCGATTAGTTGCTCGATTGAACTGTTGAATCAGTTGATCAACACAACTAAGTATTAAGAGTTTTTTTATCTCGTGGCAACGCGATCGCTAGGCTGTTGCATGAGACTGCTTCTAAGCGGGATCTGGATAATAAACTCTGTTCCTTGACCAGACGTAGAAATACAGATTAGCTTGCCCTTATGTTTCTCGGTAACGATTTGGTAGCTAATAGACATTCCCATCCCTGTTCCTTTTCCAGAGGGTTTTGTGGTGAAAAATGGATCGAAAATGCGGTGTTGAATCTCTTTAGAAATGCCGGAACCATTATCGGCGATCGCAATTTGTACCCACTGGGAATTAATCGCAGCGGTGCGAATCGTAATTCGACTGGGATTGCTCTGGTTTTCTTGATACGTTCGTTTTGCACTCAGTTCTTCAAGAGCGTCAATCGCATTTGCCAGAATATTCATAAACACCTGGTTCAGTGATCCGACATAGCATTCTACAGGTGGCAACTGACCGTAATCTCGAATCACCTGAATTTCTGGATGTTCAGGTTTGCTTTTGAGGCGATGTTGCAAAATTAGTAGCGTACTATTGATACCTTCATGAATATCCACAGCTTTGCATTCTGCCTCATCTAAACGGGAAAAGTTGCGGAGCGATCGCACAATTTCGCAGATGCGCTGAGTGCCCATTTTCATCGATGCGAGGGTTTTGGGCAGATCTTGCTGAATAAACTCTAAATCGAGGTCTGCGACGGCATTTTGGAGTTCGGGTGCGGAATTGGCACTATGTTGTTGATATAACTGCACAAAGGACAATAAATCTTCGACATATTCCTGCACATAAGTGAGATTGCCATGAATAAAATTAACGGGATTGTTAATTTCGTGGGCAACACCAGCAACCAGTTGCCCCAACATTGTCATCTTTTCTGATTGCACTAACTGCACTTGAGACTGCTGCACTTGTTGCAGGGCATCTTTTAGTTCGTTGGTGCGTTCTTCTACCTGGTGTTCTAAGGTTTGATGCAGGTGGCGCAACTTTAATTGAGTGGTCACACGGGCAAGCAACTCTAGTTCTTGAAAGGGTTTGGTGACGTAGTCTACCGCGCCCAGTTTGAAGCCTCTGACCTTATCTGTTGTGTCAGATAGAGCCGTCATAAAAATCACCGGAATGTCGCAGGTAATAGAATCTGCTTTAAGGCGGCGACAGGTCTCAAATCCGTCAATCCCAGGCATCATCACATCCAATAAAATTAAGTCTGGTTGGCTCATGGTTGCCTGTTTGATGGCGCGTTCTCCGTCAGTAGCGATCGCCACCTCAAATCCAGCGTCACCCAACGCTTCTGCCACTACCTCCAAATTGGCTGGAGTGTCATCGACTACTAAAATCAACTGAGTGTTATTCATAATCAGCCTCTTCCAGCGCAGGTAACTTCATCGAGCAATTGCTGAATAAATGCTTCCAATTTAGCAACCTGAAATCCATTGCTTAGATCAAGCAGTTGCTGTGTCAGAGGCGCATACTGTGGATTTTGGTGCTCCAAGGCTTTTGCAACCTCGCTCAGTTTTTTCAATCGTCCATGTTGGGCTAACTGAAGCAACTGGGTCAGGTCTGCCAACGGTGGACTAACAAGTGGCGTGAATGAATTAATGCTGCTGTTTGCTTTAGATATTAACGATTGCACCTGTTCATTCTCTGAAACTGTAGGTTGATAAATCCAGGTCAATTGCAAGTATTTGTGGAGCATCTGAAACAAGTCATCTGCCTGCACAGGCTTTGTCAAAAAATCATTTCCTCCAGCGTCCAAGCTCTGCTGCTGATCCATATTGGAAACCGAGGCAGAAGAGACAATAACCGGAAGCGTTTGAAGAATCTCAGACTGCCGAATCTGTTGGAGAAACTCGTACCCATCCATGATCGGCATCATGATATCAGTGATGATTAAATTTGGCTTGATTTGAATCGCCTTCGTCAATCCATCCTGACCATCCTCTGCTTCGACTACGGTGAAGCCGAGAGGTTCTAACAAGCTGACGATTACCGATCGGTTTTCCCACTTGTCGTCTGCTATGAGAATAGATTTACGTTCACCCTGATAACCTATCAGATACTCTCCGGTAGCGTTAGTCGGGGTCTGTTGCCATTCTGTGGCGATCGGCAATTCTATGTCACAGAAAAAGGTGCTACCCACGCCGATCTGACTTTGTACCTGAATTTGACTGCCCATGAGTTGAGCAATAGTCTGACTGATTGCTAGACCTAAACCAGTGCCTTCGGAATTTCGTTTTGAATCGCTGACCTGTTCAAACGGCTGAAAGATTTTTTCTAACGCCTCTGGACTCATGCCAATCCCGGTATCGCTGACCTGACACCGAAGCGTGACTGTTGATGACTCAGTAGAGTGATCCAGATCATTTAGGGGAATTTGATCAAGCCGTTCGACCCTAAAGGTCACCGTACCCTGATCGGTAAACTTGACGGCATTTCCCAACAGATTAATCAACACCTGCCGCAAGCGTTTCTCATCGACCTCAATGCCCTCTGGTAAGTTGGCATCTGGTAGATACACAAAGTCAATGCCTTTTTGCTCTGCTCGGATACCTACGATCTCGGCAATTCCTTGTAATAGAGCAGGTAGATGAACTGTATGAGGGTCTAACTCCAGCCGACCGGCTTCAATTTTAGAGATGTCCAAAATGTCATTAATCAGGGTTAACAAGTGGGAACCGCACTGATAAATAATGTCAACACCCTTACGTTCTTTTTTGCCCAAACTTTGAGAGCGACTCAGGATCTGGGCATATCCCAAGATGCCGTTGAGTGGAGTTCGTAACTCGTGGCTCATGTTTGCCAAAAATTCACTCTTGGCATGACTGGCAACCTCAGCCGCTTCTTTAGATTGATTCAACGCTGCTGTACGTTCCTCAACTTTGAACTCTAGCTCCTCATTGACTTGCTCTATCCGTGCTTTTACCTGTTCTCGCTCAATGATGACGGCTGACAAAATTAGTGTGGTAACGGTGACAGTTCCAATAAACGCTTGCAATAGCAGCAGAGTTTCGTTGAGAGTGCTGCGATTGAATGAACTTGTGCCTCGGATGGCACCGACGATCGCCAAGGTCGAAACCAAAGCGATCGCCATAGCTGTGAATCGTGGTTTAGCCCGAAATGCCGACCACACTAGCAGTGGAATCAGTAGATACTCAACCGGATAGCCAAAGCCAAAAGCTACCATTCCCACGCCCAGCAGTGAGAAAGCCCAGCCCACAACTTCTAGGATAGACTGAAGCGATCGCCGTGACGAGTGTTGCATTGCTGAGATTGTTGGTTTGACGGCTTTCCCTCTGTGCTTACTCAGCCAATGCTCAATCCAAAACAGCAGCAGCGGTGCAACTACCAGAACTCCAATGGCATCTCCTAACCAGAAAGTTACCCAGCTAATGAGGTAGTTTTTTCCATCAATAAATCCGCACAGATATAGGGTAGTCGAACCTACAGTTGGGCTCACCATACAACTCAGAAGTTCAATTCCAGTAAATTTAGTAACGTTCGGTGCATTAGTAAAAATATGGTGGGAACCTATGAAGCGTTTAATGAGAAATGCACCGACTACTGCCTGTAAAACTGAACCTGTGGCAAGACCGAGACCAGACACGATCGACATGGGCAAAATGCCTGTATTTGCCCAAAGCGCCCACGTTGCAGCAACTAATGCTCCTAACCAAATGCCCCACCAAACTCGATAGCCCATGAGCAAAATTGCTGCAAGTGCAATGCCTGATGGTGGATAGACGGGCGTAATAAATCCGGGCGGAATCGCCAGATATTGCCCAAGTTTTGCTGTGCCATAGTAGATGAGGGCGATCGAAAGGATAAGCAGAATTTTCTTGAAGCTATTGGGGAAGACTTTTGAATTCATTACAGTGAGCTAGACCTAAAGGACTAGAGGTTGAGACGCTTGATTTAATAGACTTGTTGGGAAACAGTGACAAAAATCGCTGAAACCTTTACGTAAATTGAGTTTCAAGAATTTTGTCGAAAATCGCCGAAAGGATTATCACAAAAGGTTTTCAAGGATTTTTAAGTTTATTACCCAACAACTCTAATATCCTAGAAGTGCCCAGATTTACGGTCGAGTTGACCATAAATGACGATGAAGATTGTCAAGCTTTCTGGCAAAGGCAGTAATGCCTTTGTATAGCGATGGAGATATTTTGGTCGCTAAGTGCAGTTAGCTCTGCCAAAACTCCTTAAAGTAACTGGCTACATGCTAGGTATAGCGTACTGGATGCAATAATCCTTGTGTCTCAGATAATGCTGGAGCAAACGAGTATCAGTCCCCCATTGACCAGCTTGTCATCATAGAAAACAGGTTAGGGGGCAAGCTGAAATACAGCGTAAAATGGTGCCACGGCTCTTGGAAACGATTGTTGTACAGATACTCTAAACATTGAAATTCACATTGAAATTCCTGCTGTACATTTATCTGGCGGGGAGTGCAGGGACAAACCTTTGGCACCCAAAGCTTTCAAGGCATTGTGGGTTGGAGAGGCAACAGTTCCACCTTTTCCACAGCCGAGCCCAGGGGTCACTTACCGTTTCGCCCCGCGACTAGTTCACATGAGGGAATTATGGAAGCCTCAGGGGGCACCTGGATTCAGACGACTTCTAGTCGCCTAGACACTTGCGCAAAGGAGTAGGCGCCAAACTACATAAGCTGCACCCACTCCTCCATTTATGGCTTCACCTGTGGCGCTAGCAAACATTCACCAACCTACACGTTGGGTATGACGATGTAGAGCTAGTCATTCGGCACATTGTCTACAGCGAGGCAGAACACTAAGTTAGTAGCGCAGAATCAGAGCAACTCGCTGATGGTTTTGTAGGGTTTCATCATCGACAAATACCACTTTTCCTCCTTTGCCCATCACCGCTTCGATCAGTTCATCCACAGCATCATCCATCACATCGATCGCAGTCAAATCGTCAGCGGACACTAACTTCATACCGCTTGAGTCTACTCGAGCAGGATAGCGAAACCCTTCCTCCACCAGCAGCAAATCTCCACGCCCCTCCTGTGCCATCCGCCATGCTTCCTCCATTCCCGATGCACAGAGTTGAGCCCCGATCGCATTGTCAAGGCGCTCCAGAGCAGTTTTTCGCTGTTCGGTCAAAGCGTCTTGAATGATGGGATAGACCAGCTTGCCTAAGTCATGGGGCGAGGTCTTGTCATGATTGCCGCTGAGAGTTGCAATGACCGCATCTTTGTGCGCTGAAACCTCGTTAAACAGGCTGAAGTAGCGATCGATGCCCACGAGTACCAGCGGCAATGGATCGGCAGCCATCAGCGTTGTCAAAACAGCATCAGCTTTATGCAAATACTGATGGTGCAGGTCATCGCCGCGATTTGCGGAGGTATTCATTTCTTGGCTATCGGGGAGCTTGATGCTGTCGCCAGATTCTGCATTCATTAAGGGAGACTCGTTTGTCCCCACTTCCTCCAAGCTATCGAGTACTCCAGCAAACAGGTTTGTAGAGTTCTCACTCATTGCCAGAACCCAATAGCGAGGCGTTCGGTTCAAGGCAAAGACCAGATCTCGCGTCGCGAAGGTTTCGTCTACCACCACTCGGTCTTCAAAGGCAAAGGCTTGATAATAGACCCGATAGAGTTCTTGGTTAGCAAATATAGCTAGTCCATCTAAGGTATGAGAATAATCGATCGATTCAACAGCTTGGTCGAGTTGAGCCAACACAGGAGTTAGCTCACGTTCAGAGAAATCAAGCTGAAGTCGTTCCTTCGCTTCATTCGTCAGATTTTTTACCCGAATTGGATCTTGCTGATTTTCAGGAGCGCTACGGTGCGTTGTCAGCAAAATGGATACAGACGGATAGCTATGTATGGATTGCAAAAACTTGACATCATCTTGATTCATCACATTTTCTCTTTCAGGGTTTTTGCTCAGGGGGCTTTGGCAGGCATTAGTTGGAGCCTATCGTAGGATAGGTCAGCTAAGCATCTATCAAACTGTTGATATATTCATCATTAATCACGCTGATATCCAGTGATCAGGGATACGACATGAGGTTTTCCAAAGATGGTGTGTACAATGTGCGCAATACACTCGCTGAATTTTGCTCAGAGCCTTCTATGTCTGAAAGTGAGACGGTTACTATTCGTCTTTTTACTGAGATTAAAGGGAAACTTGAAGCTCTCGCTGCCAGTACAAACCGGAGTAAGTCTTGGTTAGCGGCACAGGCGATCGCCTCGTATGTTTAAGAACAGTCTTGGCAGATTCAACATACGAGGGTAGTGTTCTAGACCTGTGGAAGTCATGCAATCATTGAGAAGCAGTATTGTCAGGAAGATCAAACAAGGCAGTTGAAAAAGTTGTCTGCCCTAGTTGTGAAAATGAAGACGTAGTCAAACATGGACAGTCTCACGAGGGCAAGCAACGCTATCGATGTCGCAATCTAGCTTGCTCTCGCTGTACCTTCATTCGTCACTATGCTTATCGGGGATACCTCCCTGAAGTCAAGCAACAGATCGCAGATCTGGTTGTTAATGGCAGTGGCATTCACGATACTGCTCGTGTGCTAAAGATTAGCCCGACGACTGTAATGCTGCGGTAAACGAGCAAGGCATTAACGCAATGCATTGGGTATTCATCCTTGATTTCGTTCCAGTATCCGATCACACATTCACCTCTCCACAAAATTCTGCGATCACCTCAGCTTTTGTTGCATCCAGTGGAAAGCTTTTGGAATAGGTGGAATACATCAGCATAAGATCGCACTTAAGACGCGATCGCCACTCTTAAACGTGGTCTAGTTCGCCTAGAATAGGGCATGGAAGTTTCCTGTTTTTATCAAAATGCCGGAGAACGCTCTTATATAAAACTTCTAGAAGTAATTCGCGGCACGTTTGCTTAACTCGTCTAGCTAAGTAGATAAAAGGCATAGCTAAGCATCAGTCCAAGTGATGCAGAGATGATCACTGTGAACGTGATTACCATACCGATTACTCGATATCGAAAGGTTTCTTTGACTTGGCTAACCCCGATCGCATGGGTGATGCGTCCGATCACGAGGGCGCTACATAGAATGTGAATGCAGAGGTTTGCCCGTGTCTGGGTTTCTAGAAAATAGATCAATAAGAGTGAAAGCGGGACATATTCTGCGAAGTTTGCATGAACGCGAACGGCTCTTGCCAGCATGGGCTGGTCTCCGTCCCCGATCGCAACCCCTAGTTGCCTTCTCAGTAAAAGTGTGCGGATACTCAGTGCGACGAACACAAGACCGAGAATGGCTGCATAAATTGAAGTTGTCAGCATAAATTTATTAAGGAAGGGGTAGGGTGTTTTAGCTCGTATCGTCTGTGATTTACAACTGTAAGAAACAGCACTGAGGCTTAAATTACAGTTCTGCCTGAAACATCGGAAGGGTTCATCTACTCATCTTGTGAAATTGCCAACGAGACGATTGCTTCCTCTCCTACTTAACTGCCTGACGTTTCACAGCCTGTTCGATCGCCTGAATCGCTTCATCACACCAAGCTATCCACTCTTCTTGATATCGAATGCCGCGACGAATGACTAAGTGCATGTAGAGATCCTTCAGGTCTAGCGAGTCGAGATGCTGAGAGAAATGCTCATCTAATGTCTTGACGTGTTGCGCCATTTCAAAATGCAGTTGCCGCCGCCGTTCAATTTCGCGAATCACGCTCTGAGAAGGAATGAGATGACCCGCCAACCCCATTACGCCTAAATCCTCGCGAATGGCGGCGGGTTCACAGGGTTTTGTTAGCCAATCAATCAGTTCTTGCTGTCCTTGATCGGTGGTGGAATAGATTTTCTTATCAAGCCGTCCTTGTTGGGGAATCGCTTTGTAGGTAACGCTGCCCTGCTGCTCTAACTTTGTCAGTTCGGCATAAATCTGCTGCTGACTTGCCTTCCAAAAGCAACTGCCAAATCCTTCAGCAAACTCTTTCGCAACGTCATAACCGCTTAGAGGCTGACGAGATAGAAATGCCAGGATGGTGTGCTTGAGTGCCATAACTAAAAACTCTACTTGACGGATTCAATAGGTTGAGTATACCTTGATTATTGTACTCAAGTTTTTGAATACAATAAATGGAGTAGTGCATGAATCACATGAATTGGGGAGCTAAAGGGCGATCGCCTCACTTAGGAATGATGCTTGGGATCGGTTGCTTCTTGCTGGGTGGCGGGATTGCTTATCGAGTGTGGTGGAATCGAGTGTGGTGGAGCCATCCGATTCAGCCGCCGATCGCTGTAGCTGCTGCGCCTACGATTGAAACGGTATCTGCTCTAGGGCGATTGGAGCCAGAGGGTGAGGTAATTCAAGTGTTTGCGCCCACTTCCTTGGAGGGTGCGCGAGTTGAAGCTCTTAAAGTGAGCCATGGTCAACAGATTCGCAAAGGAGAGGTCATTGCCGTTCTAGATACTTATGAGCGTCGGCAGGCAGCTTTACGCGAGGCGCAAGAGCAGTTGAAGGTCGCCCAATCTCGGTTAAAGCAGGTGGAAGCAGGTGCAAAGTCAGGAGAAATTCGGGCACAGGCGCGAGTGGTTGATCGCCAACAGGTTGAACTACAAACTGAAACCACTGCCCAGGAAGCCACGATCGCCCGTTTGCAAGCAGAACTTCGCAATGCAGAACTCGAAGATCGGCGCTATCAAACGCTTTATACCGAAGGAGCCGTCTCTGCTTCCTTGCGCGATGGGAAGCAATTGACCGCCGATACAGTGCGGCAACAGCTAAACGAGGCGCAGGCCAATTTAAGCCGGATTCAGTTGTCTCGGCAAAAGCAGATCGCTGAAGCGCAAGCCACGCTCGATCAGATTGCAGAGGTTCGTCCGGTTGATGTAAATGTGATGCGATCGCAGGTGTCTCAAGCACAGGCAAGTGTGGTGAGAGTAAAGGCGGAGCTAGATCTGGCAACAGTGAGATCACCTCAAGATGGACAAGTTCTCAAAATCCATACTCGCCCCGGAGAGCTAGTTGGGACTCAAGGCATCATTAGCTTGGGGCAAACTCAGAGAATGGTGGCGGTCGCAGAAGTGTATGAGTTAGATGTCAGTCGTATTCGCGAAGGACAGTCTGCAACTGTGATTAGCAAGAACAATGCTTTTTCAAATGTGCTGAGTGGCAAGGTTGTAGAAGTCGGATTGGAGATCAACAAACAGGATGTCCTGAACACTGATCCAGCCGCAAAGTTTGATGCGCGGGTTGTGGAAGTAAAAGTGCGGTTAGATGAATCGTCTAGCCGTCGGGTTGCAGGTTTAACAAATTTGAGCATTCAAGTATCGATCGATGTTAAATCTTGAGGAAATTAAATGTCAGAACAGAGCAGGAAAAAGAAACCATTATTTCTTTCTTGGCTACAGCTACGGAAAGAACGATCGCGTCTGCTAGTGGCGATCGCAGGTATTAGCTTTGCCGATGTCCTGATGTTTTTGCAAATGGGCTTTCGTGGCGCATTGTTTAGTAGTGCCGTGGAGTTTCACAATAGCCTGAACGGTGAAATTGTCATGCTGAGTGGGCGATCGCGATCGCTAATTTCCCTCGATCGCTTTACAGAGCGACGATTGTATCAAGCATCTGGTGTGGATGGAGTGCAATCAGTTAGCCCAATTTATTTGAATTCCGTGCAATGGCGCAATCCTGAAAATAAAGAAATTTGGGATATCTATGCGATCGGCATTAATCCAGAACATCGAGTAATGAATGTCCCTGGTGTAGAAGCCAATCGTGAAAAACTGCGCGAACCAGATACAGTCCTATTTAATTCAGGTTCTCGTCAAGAATTTGGAGCGATCGCGCCAAAGTTTGAAGCAGGTGAATCGATTGCGACTGAAATTAACGAACGTCAAGTTCAAGTTCAAGGCTTATTCCAACTTAGCCCGACCTTTGGCATTAATGCCTACCTCGTCACTAGCGATGTCAACTTTTTACGTATAGCTAATTTTCGCCAAGGTGGATTAGTGGATGTGGGAGTCATCAAGCTTAAACCCAATGCCAATGTCCAAGCTGTTTTAGCAGAGTTGCGATCGCGTCTGCCCAGTGATGTCAAAATCATGACCAGAGACGACTATGCGCGAGCCGAAGTTGCTTTTTGGAATGCCAGCACACCCGTAGGCTATACCTTCGATCTAGGGGTGGTCATTGCTTTCATTGTCGGTGCTGTAATTGTCTATCAGATTCTGTACAGCGATGTCACCGATCATTTACCTGAATATGCCACACTCAAGGCGATGGGATTTCGCGATCGCTATTTGTTCATCGTCGTGTTCCAAGAATCCCTAATTTTGGCGGCACTTGGATTTATCCCCGGTACTCTAATCGCTTTAGGCATTTATCGCATTACCAACATTGCAACAATGCTGCCGATGGCAATGGATTTAGGACGGATTGTGTTTGTTTTCGTCCTCACTGCCATCATGAGTTCGTCCTCTGCGGCGATCGCCGCGCGTAAATTACAAACTGCTGACCCTGCCGACATTTTCTAGGAATTAAGCATGTTTAAATCGCCAGAAAGGCCCATCATTGAGACTTCTGACCCCGCTATCTCAATGATCCATTTGAATCATTATTACGGTCAAGGCTCATTGCGGAAACAGGTTTTGTTTGACATTAATTTGCAAATCGATCGGGGCGAAATCATTATTATGACTGGACCATCAGGTTCTGGTAAGACAACATTGTTAACGTTAATAGGCAGTTTACGCTCTATTCAAGACGGAAGTTTAAGCATTTTAGGATACGACTTATTCAATGCCAGCAAAGAACAGATGACCCTTGCTCGCCGCAATATTGGTTATATTTTTCAAGCGCATAATCTACTAAACTTCCTAACGGTATATCAGAATGTAGAAATGGCATTAGAGATTCATGAGGTGACAGCAACAGAGGCAGATAATCGCATTCGGAATGTATTAATCGCAGTGGGATTGGAAGATCGCATGGACTACTATCCAGGAAATCTCTCAGGCGGACAAAAACAAAGAGTGGCGATCGCTCGTGCGCTAGTCAGTCAGCCTAAAATTATTTTGGCAGATGAACCCACAGCAGCATTGGATAAGAAATCGGGGCGAGATGTAGTAGAAATTATGGAGAAACTTGCTAAAGATCAGGGTTGTACGATCTTGCTAGTGACCCATGACAATCGTATTCTCGATCTTGCCGATCGCATTATTTACATGGAAGATGGATATCTGGTGAACCGTTCTGATGTCGATGCGATCGTTCAATAGGTTTTTCAGTTCTTAGGTGATGACTATGCGCTAGTAGCCCACCAATTCAAATGAAACGAACGGTCGACGAGTCGCTGATGCTAAATTTGAGGTTGCTTGCCGCTGATTTGAGCCATTATACGGTTCATCAAGGTACTATGCAGGAATGTCTGAGAGTTTATTGAGTAGCAATTGATTGGACTACAACATAGTACTAACTAGAATAGTTCTCTATTGGTATCCCGGTATCTATGATATGCCCAAAAAATCAACAATTCAAGCAGCAAAAGAGCCTTTTTTGCCAGCAATGCGGGAACTAGTTAGGGCATATCAAGCTTTTTCCGCTTACTCTGAGGCACACGTTCGACAGTTTGATTTAACGCCCGCGCAGTTTGATGTGATTGCCACCTTGGGCAATACTAATGGCATGAGTATGGGCGAAATTGGGGAGAAAACTTTGATTACCAAAGGCACTTTAGGGTAGTCCAGAAGTATGAGTTGCTAATTGGCGCAGAGTAATAGATTGAATTGGAGTAGTCCACTGGCTAACGATCGCGGCTGGCAGATAGAGGTGGATTGGATCATTCAAAGCAACTATGCCGTCATTCACCAATGTAGCGAGAACCGTTCCAGTCAAAACCTTAGTGACAGAACCAATTTCATAAATTTTCTGTGCATTAGGAAGTGCATGATTGGCGTCACTACTCTTGCCAAATCCCTTGACGTAAGAATGCTCTTGCTGAATGACTCCAATCGTTAACGCAACGTTTTCTGTCTTGTCAACATAATCATTCGTAATTTGGCTAATCTTAGATTCTAAATTTTGGATATTCATGACTGCTGCGTTCGGTTGATTGATGTTAAGCGATCGCTATTGAGTAGCTTGATGAAGTAATGTGTACAGTGATAAATAATAAAATGCTATAAGCTAAAGTATTAATTTTTCTATACCTGCCGATTGCATATTGAGCATTTTTTATGTTATTTTATTTTTTTGATACAATTTCTAGGACTTTTCACAACTAACGAATGGATTAGACCTGTTCAGAGATTGGAAAAATAGAGATAACCAAAGTGATATGAAGATGACAACGATCGCGCCCAGTGAAAGATATTTCGGAGATTGATTGTGAGAGGATGTTTGAAAAGTCAGCTAGTCGGTAAAAAAGCTCTCTCAGTGTAAGCTGCGAATAGAAAGCACGCAGCACCGAGAAAGCAATATGAGTAAAGCATATCCCAGCAATCTGACTACTGGACAG
>JAHHII010000023.1 GCA_019358855.1 Timaviella obliquedivisa GSE-PSE-MK23-08B
TAGCTCCCTGCAAAAATAGCTCAATGCCAGGTTGATATTAAACAATAAGCCCTCTGCTTCCTATGTAAAGCAGGGGGCTTACTGCTATCAAAAAAAGGTAATCACTCGTAGTATTCAGATAGGCTACTGCTTGTTAAATGTTAACTGCAATAGCATATTAATTTGAAAGCATTTTCTTCTCTGTTTGAACTGACCAGGGTAGCTTGAGAGATTAAAAAAGGAAGAGATCGCGACCACTCGAAACGGCAATAACTAGGATATTGTACTAATGAAGCGAATGCACTTGTGGCCACCTCTTGGAATGCGGCATTGCTCTAAATTTAGACAGCATAAATTGACCTTTGACTGCTACTCAGTGATGAAGCAGCTAGAACAGGAGTAGAAGATAGCCTCAGATACTTTACTAAGATGAGGTGCGAAAACTTGCCAATTGCCTGCGAAAGCTCTCTAATTTCAGTTCGATAATTGTCCCATGGTGAACTAAGCGATCAATCGCGGTAACCGTCATCATTGAGTCGCTGAAGATGCTATCCTACTGACTAAACGGCTTGATTCGCTGTGACCAGCAAACTTCGGCGCTTATAGGGATGGGAGATTAGTTCAAACAACAATTTATAATAAATATACTCTAGGTGCTACCGCTTTGATATGCCAAATAAATTGCTTCTAAGAATTGATCTGAGGTAACTCTAGGAGGAATAGTCTCCAGATAGATAAGGATTCGGGCTTGACGTGCTAGATTCATGCTGAGTTCAGTCCGGGCTTTAGCAGTTAAAAAATCGCGGCGTTGTAGAAATTCTCGAACGATCGCAAAGTCATCTGGTTGGAGTTGGGTGATATCGCTGAGGATGGGAAGTTGCCGAGCCAGACTTTGGGCGCTCTCAGAAAGGGCGATCGCTCGTTTCACAAGCATTCGTTCCTCTTGAATGACCAACGTTCCTGCCACTAAGTCTCCTAGACGTTTTTCATTTTGATCAAATAAAATTAAGATGGCTCCTACAATGAAAAAAGTATCATCAATGGGTCTAAGTAGAGCCCGCAGCAACGCTTGAGTTAGTCCAATGGGTCTGCCATCATCTCGAATGACTCGAATTTGAGCAAAACGCTTGCCAGGGGTTTGACCTTGGTACAAGGTTTCAAATAGAACAAAGTATCCGGCTGAAATAACGAATGTACCTAGGATAGCGATCGCCACGAACCATAGTGCAGCTACGGCGTAGCTATCAGGAGATAGAGTAGTTGCAACTTGTGTTGCAAATAAAGTTCCAAAGAACCAGAAAAAAGAAATGCCTAACAGCACGAGCAAATTATCAATGAGCAATGCCAATGCCCGATTGCCAATACCTGCCAAGGTAAACTCTAGTTCAACGCTTTCTGGGGTAAGCAAAATCACCTTCTTAAACAGATCCAGAGTTGGCATTGCTGGGACACTGTTTGCTGAGATTTCATTAACTGAATCTCTGTTTCCTGAAGTATCTTCTGACTTATCCCTTCGCAGTTGCAGCTTAAGTCCTTCTCGACGATTGCATAAATCGAAGTACAAAACTCCCTTAATTGATTGGGCAATAGGCAAGGTAATCACAATCCCTAGCATTCCCAAGGCGAAACTAGCAAGATAAACGACTGTTAGAGCAGCCGAATTATCAGTGCCTGATAGTCCCACCAAGATCACTTGCAGGATAGCGCTAACAATTTGAAGCGCCACACTGAGTGGAACCATAATTAGTGAGGAGACGAATAACACCATGACCGTATGCCAGATATTTTTCTCGGTCAAAGTCCAACTACGACCCACTGAATCGGCTGGTTTTGTCTCCGGTTCAATGCCATAGGGCAACTCGGCAATGGCAAATCTTGCCGCTACCCACGTCCAAGCGATCGTGAAGAAGAGCACGAGAGCCAAGATGCCGAGGAATAAGGCGATCGCCGTTGCTGGGCTTCGCACGAGTCCTTCTAGCATCCCAAAAGGGTTGTTCTGAAGTGCCGTAAATCCTCCAAGGCTACCAAAAACCAGTGCTAGAACGATCGCTAATGCCAAATACACGCCAATAATTAGGGCAGAGAAGAGCACAAATAGGATTAATCCAATTAACCAGAAGCCCCAAGACCGAGCATTGGTAAAGCGTTTCGCGTCTTTTGCAGTTTCGGGTTCAACGAATAGCTCTTTAAAGACCAACCGAGAAATTGCCGCAGACCCCGCTAAGTACCGCCCAAAGCAATAGAAGCTCAAGACAAACCCTAAAGGAATGAGCAGCAGAGTCGCAATTGTGGCAGGCAACACGGCATAGAAGATGAAGGCGATCGGCACAGCCAAAACCAACAACCCCGCAATCCATAAAACTGTAGTGACAGCAATTCCTGAATATTCCTTAAAGTGAGCACGATAAAGACGAACGCCTGCATTGACCGTGTTGCCTGGGCTGAGCGGTTGAAGCAGTTCGGGATAATGGAGTTGAGACATGGGTGTGAAGGTGAATGAGAGCAGGGCTGTTGTTATGATGCCTGACAGGAGATTAAAGTACCCGTTTCTCTACAGATTGAGTGCAGAAAGATGAACCTTCAACGCTGGATTGCCCGCCGTGAAACAAGCTGGAAACAACTTGATGATCTATTAAAACAAGTCGAAAAACGCGGGCTAAAGTCACTTCAGGCTGGTGAAATTCAGAAGCTTGCTAGTCTCTATCGTTCGGTATCGGCAGATTTGGCGCGTGCTCGCACCCAAGGCTTAGGTCACTTAATGGTGCAAAACTTGCAGGCGTTGACTAGCCGCAGCTATACACAAATTTATCAAGGCGCACGGCGGCAAGAATGGCAGGCAGTTTGGGACTTTGTGCTCTGGGGCTTTCCGGCAGCAGTGAGGCGATCGCGCGGCTACATTGCCCTGGGTACTGCACTTTTGTTGGGAGCAGGGCTGATCAGCTTTTGGGTGGCTTGGCAAGATCCGGCATTTATGGCGTTAGTTGTGCCTGAAGCATTGATTACACAGGTGCGCGATCGTCAGGAGCTTTGGATGGGAAGCATTGTAGGCGTAGAACCATTTGCTGCCAGTAATATCATGATCAACAACATTAAGGTTTCATTTGCTGCTCTTGCAGGAGGCATCACCGCCGGCATCTACACCACTTTCATCATGTTGCTTAATGGCATTTCTTTGGGCGCAATTTCGGCACTAGTGGGGCAAAATAATCTTGCTTATCCCTTTTGGGCATTTGTTTTTCCCCATGGAGCACTGGAACTTCCCGCCATTTTCTTTGCAGCCGGGGCAGGGTTTCTCATCGCCAGAGGATTGTTGTTTCCAGGACAGTACCGCCGCATTGATGCCTTGAAGATTCATGGACAGCAAGCTGCTCACCTCATGTTTGGCATTGTTCCTATGCTGGTGATAGCAGGGGCAATTGAGGGATTTTTCTCACCCAGTCTAGTTGTGCCTAGCTTCTTAAAGTATTTAGCGGGTACAGGATTACTGTTAGCGTTGCTGACTTACCTGAAACGCAGCAAACCTGCCCTTAGTCAACAGTAGTTAAGAGAATGAAAAATCTCAAGCATGGTCTTTTGCCTCTCCTGTTAAGGTTTTGATCCAAGGTGAGAAGAAAACCTGAGAGATGCTCGTGACTTAAAGTTTTACTTACTCAGGGCTAATGACGAGACTCTATAAGAACAACGTATTTCTACTCAACTGTATGGCAAAGAAATGAACTATTTATGAAGATGTAAGTAGACGGGCTGAGTTAAATGTAGGACAACCGTCTCGGCTGTGAGGTGAGGTCAGCAAGATAGTTATCTCACAAACCGTACATTTAGTTGTGCCTGCCTACTGAAGTAGATCTACTTTATTTGGCTGAGGCAAATGGCTAATTTTGATATCTTCCAACCGAATCGCCTTCTAAGTGCGGGCAATGCAGGTGAGTTGGTAGCTTGGACAAAGCAGTCGCTTGAAACAGGGGTTGAGGTTTTGCTGATTGATTTTTGTGAAGTGATGTTTATGGATAGTAGTGGGTTGGGAACGTTGGTGTCGGCTTTGAAGTTGGTGCAAAAGGCTGAGGGACGACTGGTAATCTGTTCATTAGGTGGGCAGGCTCTAATGCTGTTTGAGATGGCTGGCATGGAGAAGCTATTCGAGACCTACAGAAATCTTGATGAATTTAAAAGTGCTTTGTCAGGAGCGTAGACTTCTCCTAAAAAAAAGTCTCTTCTTCGACTGGACGAATGATCGCGGGCTTCTCTCCGACTGGGCGAAAAATGGCTTCTAGTGCTTTTTGTAGCGTATCTGCCATGACAATGCGATCGCGGTAAGCCACGATGACTTGCACTAGAGTTGGAAGCTTGTTGTACTCTGCCTCTAAATAGAGGGGTTCGACGTAGAGGAGCGATCGCTCTATGGGAACCACCAATAGATTGCCCTGTACTGCCCGCGAACCTTGCCGATTCCACAAAGAAATCTGTTGAGAAATGATTGGATCTTGGTTGATTCGTGCCTCAATTTGTTCAGGGCCATAGATCAATCGCTGTTTTGGAAGCGTATACAGCCGCATTTCTCCGTATTGATCGCCATCTGAACGGGCAAAGAGCCAGGCAATGAGGTTATTGCGTTGGGCAGGCGTAAAGAGACGCAGCAGAATAAATTCTTCGCCCTGCTGGCTACCCGGTAACTTGGTAATGAGGTAATAAGGTTTAACTAACTGTTGCTCGGCATCATAGATTTCATTGGGGGCTCGCCACTGGTCTTCTCGGTTATAAAATACAATCGGATCGGTCATGTGGTAGGTCATTAAATGATTTGATTGCACCTCATATAAATCTTGCGGATATCGAATATGTTGACGCAGTATTTCTGGCATTTGGTCTAAAGACTGGAATACGTTGGGGAACACTTTCTTCCAGGTTTGAATGATGGGATCTGATTCGTCTGCAACATAGAAATTGACTGAGCCATGATAGGCATCAACTACTACTTTGACAGAGTTGCGAATGTAGTTAAAAGGATGGGTGAGTGGATCGGAATAGGGATAGCGATCGCTCATTGTATAAGCATCAATCATCCAGTATAAGTAGCTTTCATCAGTAGAATTTACATCACTAGGATTGGGAAGATCTGTTCCTTTCTGCTGCCATTGTTTGCCTTGAGTATCTGCAACCACTAAATAGGGGTTGCTGTCGTAGCGGAGGAAGGGAGCGATCGCCCTAATGCGTTGATTAATGTTCCGTCGGAATAATACTTTAGTTTGAGGCGTAAAATCATTAGTCAAAATCATCTGCCAATCTCGCAAATGTTTTCCTAAGATCAAGCGTTGCCAAAAATTACCAATGCCGACTCCGCCTCGTCCGTCATAGGTGCTGTAAACATTGTCGCTGCCACTGGGATAGTCGAGTTCTTTTACCTGTGTCTGGGTCATGACATAGGTATCGGTCATTTCTCCATAATAAATGCGAGGTTTACCGATCGGAATATAGTTTCGAATGCGAGGCTCGATCGTCATAGGTTCTATCCCTTGCACTAAATACTCGGGTAAGCCTCCTTCTCTAGCAGTGTTCACCGGACTGAGGGTAAATCCGTACCCATGAGTATAAATTAAGTGTTTATTGACCCAGGTTTGGGCAGCGACAGGAACAGCGCCATAATCAAGTTCTCGCGCTGCAATTAAGACCTGCTGTGGTGCGATCGTGCCGTTAGCAGTAGGTAGAAGATAGCGATCGATATCTGCATCTGGAAATTCGTAATAGAGGCGAATGCGCTGGAGTTGGCGATTGGTCGTTAATAGGGGGCGGGTATCCCAGAGGCGAATGTTTTCTACGGTTGGGCTATTCTTTTTTAAGTCTTCGATCGTCAGCCCGTTGTTAGGATCAAACGTTTCTATCTTAATGTCACTCAATCCAAATGCTTGGCGAGTTGAGGCGATCGCATGGTGAATATAAGGCTGCTCTAGCTCTAATTCGTTAGGCTGAACCACAGCACGTTGAACGACGGTCGGTAAAATTAGTTCGCCAAGTATAGAGAGGGTAAGAAATATGCCAACCCCCCAGAGCGGCAACAAGTTTTTTTGGAAAGCAATCTGTTGCAGCGATAATTTTTGGAGACCTGGTTTTGCCGATCGCAGGCGAACAGATTGATTTAGTTTTTGGGGCGATTGGTAAGCTGCGGCTGTCCATAACAACCCTAATGCTACGATGCTCCCTAACCCCGTCAGCAAGTTGTAGGTCGTTAACTGAATGTTGGCATTGGTGTAGCCTGCACCAAACACAACCCCATCGGGTCTGTAAAGCAAACGATAGCGATTGAGCCAGTTTGTAAAAGTAATCACGCCTAAAAACACAGCACCCACACCATAAAGGTGGCGTTTCTGAGAATCGGTAAAGCCTGTAAAATTGCCTTGACTGAGGCTATCTCTTGACAAAAGATAAATCAGGCTGACCGAGAGTAGGGCTAGGGCAGAGAGCCCCATAAACCAGAACTCTAACAGTTCCCAGGCAGGTAGCGCAAAAATATAGAAGCTAATATTTTGACCAAATAGTGGATCAGTTTGATGAAAGGCAGTGGGTGAAAATGCCGCGAGTAGGGTTGACCAATGTTCTGATAGAAGTAGTCCAAAGCCTAAGCTGATGAGTACGGCGATCGCGCCCAATAAAATTTGCGGTGAAACGAGAATGGCGATCGCGATGCCCCCCAAGAGTGCCAATTGCCAAGCTTGCTTGCCCCACATTTGAACGGCTTGCCAAAGCTTGCCTAATCGTAGTTCTACTAGCGGAGTTAATGGCTGGTCGAACCCATTGCGCCAATATTCTGCAACTAACTGTCCTTGATAAACCAACAATCCTGCCACGCATAGACTACCCAACAGCGTCAACGACAACAGTTTGGCGATGCCCATACTGCCCCAAAAATTAGGACGATCGCCTTTGAGAAGCTGAGCAGATTCGACGTTTTTACGAGCGATTGATCCGTTTATGCCCAAAAAAACTAAGCTTATGACCACCACTAGGGCTCCCCCTAATCCCTGGGTTCCTAGCCTGAGCCAAAATATGCTCAAATACCCTACCTCTGCAAACCATTGCCCTTCTGCCCACAGAAATGTCAGCAAATCGCAGGCAAACAAGATACCGAGGCAGAAAATGACGCGTTGAAGAAATTTAGGATGTTTGATGTTCATAGGCGAAATTTAAGCAAAATTTTGAGTTGAGTGGCGATCGCTATCTGTTATGATAAGGCTGATGCGGATGTGGCGGAATTGGTAGACGCGCCAGATTTAGGTTCTGGTTTCGTAAGAAGTGAAGGTTCAAGTCCTTTCATCCGCATATAAATCTTGATTCGAGCGAAAATGCGCTAGAGCGCCTTTATACTAGCTGTGTATCCTTCAGCGTTTATTTTTTGAAGGCTATCTTTTAGGATGGAGCAGTTTATCGCAACGCTCATGACGATTCAGTGCATCGTATTACACCCGATCATATTGCAGCCAGTGTTCCAGCACATTGCCCCGGCAACCGCGGCTTGCATGGGAGCGATCGCTCTATTGCTTGTGGGTTTATTGCCCTATTTATCTAGACTTTTAGCAAATCGTCTTGCCCCTAAAATTCAAGGCATTAAGCCTCTCTCCCCTTCTCAAAAAAAGCAATTGCGCCAACAGTTGCTTCACCAAGTTAAAAGAGAGGTAGCCCAATCAACCACTCAGCCAGGACTTTCTGCCTCACTTCATCTCCTGGGTCGTGAACTGCTTTGGAATGGCGAACTGCGAGTTGGTCAAAAAGCTGTAAAATTGACGACTACTCGGCACATGCTAGAAGCATTTCAGCAACCACAACTGGCAAAAAGGCTATTGATTTTAGGGGCTTCAGGGGCGGGTAAAACGACGTTGCTCATGAACTTTGTAGAGGCATGTTTAGCGCGATCGTCAGCACACTCAGATCAACCTTTGCCCATCTTACTTAACCTTAGTAGCTGGACAGAGCAATATTTGTCTTTTGAACAATGGTTTCTCATAGAGCTAAAAGCAAAGTATGGGCTTTGTTTAGATGTAGGACAGGATTGGCTAGAAACCCATCAGTTTTTACCTTTTCTAGAGGGTTTAGATGAGCTAGGCAGGCAACTTCAGGATGGCTGCTTAGAAGCAATTAATCAGTTTCAACAGACGTTTCAACCGCCTGGGTTAGTGGTGTGCAGTCAGACAGAAACA
Organism: Timaviella obliquedivisa GSE-PSE-MK23-08B; assembly: GCA_019358855.1. Lineage (NCBI taxonomy): Bacteria > Bacillati > Cyanobacteriota > Cyanophyceae > Oculatellales > Oculatellaceae > Timaviella > Timaviella obliquedivisa. Next base: position 8,166 of record JAHHII010000023.1, read on the forward strand.
TATCAGCATTGCGCTGTTTCACTCAATGTAATTAGCACCCTTTGGCTTCAACCTTTAACTGTCAGACAGGTGCAAGCCTATCTAGAGGCGATCGCTTCAGCATACCCCCAAGGGGTCGCCCAACCTCAGATTTTGCAGACTATTCACAAAGATTTGAATCTGATGCGCTTAGCTCAGTCGCCTCTGCTGCTGCATCTCCTGCTGTTGCTCAATCCTACCTGCCCTGTTAACCACGCCGATGATTTAATAGCACTCTATCTTGAAAAATATTTAGGACGAGATAATTTCTATTCTGTTTCACCGACTGGGCAAGAGCCTCAGCCATCCCAAACCCTGCATTGGCTAGGGTGGCTGGCTAGAAACTTACAGAAGCGTGGGCAGAGTGAATTTTTAATTGAGCGGATGCAGCCCAGTTGGTTGGCGAGTCAGGGACAGCGACGGCTGTATCGAATCGGTGTGGTGCTGATGGCAGGAGGAGTGGCGGGAGCGATCGCCACTGTTACCAATTTGATCAGCAATTTGGGGATCACTTCGCCTGTGTTTTGGGGCTTAATTGCAGGCGCGATCGCGGCATTTCCTAATCAGATCAACTTTGTAGAAACTCTTTCCTGGTCACGAGACCAAGCCCGACGAGGCTTACTCATCGGCTTGCTACAAGGAATTATCGGTAGCCTCTGTCTCGGAGTATTTCTAGTTGCCATTTGTTCAGTTATTTTTATGGTGGATCCCATTCACCTTAAAACTATTAAAGCAACTTTAAACTCAGGAAGCACCTTAGGCTTAGTTATTATTGTGTCAACTGGTTTGATGAGTGCATTACTGACCGGGTTGTTGGGCAATACCCTTGAACGTCAAACACCTCTAAATCATGGAATGTGGCATTCGGCAAAGAACACACTCATCCTTACCTTGATAGGTTTTGTGGTGGGCTTATTAGTCAGCGGCATCTTCAGCAGTATTGCAAACATTTTCTTTGATCTTGTTAGCTCTATTGTGTTTATTCCGTTAATGTTTCGTATTCTCTACTATCCTCCTGTCCTGCTGAAGACAGGACTAATGATGGGCTCTATCAGTGGATTAATAGTTGGCATTTCTTGCCTTCAGCATTTTATTTTGCGAGTCATGCTATGGTACAACGGCTCTATTCCTTGGAACTACGATCGCTTTCTCAAGCATGTTACCCAACAAATGCTCATGCAACGTTTGGACGGTCGCTATCGCTTTACTAATAGTCTCCTGCGCAATCATCTGGCGCGTTCCTACTCTTTAGTTTCATGCTCTTCTGTTAAGTGTTCTGAGGTATCTGTTATGGGTTCAAAAAATACCTGATAAGTAGCTGAGGGTGTTAATTGATTAAGCAACTTGAGATGAGCTTCTGCATCTGTGCGATCGCGAAATCTAGCAACCACGGTTGATCGTGTTTCAGGCAGTAAACGGAGAATGCACCAAGGATGAAGATGATCTTGATAGGTCATGGGGTTGGTGGTTAAGGGATTCAGGTCAAAAAGTATACTTACTGCCTGAAAGCATTGTACCGGAAGGGGCAGAATTAACCTTTAAGACAAAGTAAATTTTAAGACTGACTCTGGTAGAGAATCACATTGAAGTAGCCTCAAACGTTCTCCCGCGTTGCGGCTGTCCCCAAAGTACTGTTTCTTGCTTATAAATTGCAATCCCTGGCTTTGCGCCCTTCGGTTTATAAACTAGCTTAGGCGTGGTGTAAATTACGGGCGCTTGGTCACTTTGCCGTGCTCGACTGTAGAACGCTGCCAAATCTGCTGTGAACTGTAAGTCTAACTCGTCAGCGATCGCCCCTGGCTCTAGCCGCAGTAGCACATGGCTACCTGGAATTTCTTGAGTGTGGAACCAGAGGTCATAGTCGCCAGCCAGCCGAAACGTTAGTTGATCATTTTGGCGATTATTGCGTCCAATCAGCACCTCATGACCACCGGGAGTTTTGTAGCGTAAAAAATTGGTGCTAGGCTGACTGACGTTGCGATAACGTTGTTCAGGATCATCTAAATAATTTTGCTGCACCAATTCGTCACGCACTTCAGTTAACGATTCTAAGTCTTCGGAGGTACGGTACTGATCAAGTTGGGTGATGGCGACTTCGACTTGTTCAAGATAGTCAATTTCGGTTTGCACTTCTGCTAAAAGTGGGTCTAAGGCACGGCGCGATCGCTTTAACTTTTGGTGGCGTTTGTAAAAGGCTTGAGCGTTCTGCACAGCATTCTTTTCTAGATCAAGAGGAATGTTCACAGGCTGATTCGTTACAAAATCTGTTAGTGTAATTTGTTTCATTCCGGGCTGCCATTCATGCAGGTATGCCATCAGTAAATCAGCACGTTCACGATATTCGTCAGCTCGATCGGAAAGCTGCAATCGTTGCCGGAAGTCCTGCGCTTTAACGTAAAGCTTTTTAAGTAAGTTGCTTAACCGTTGACTAATTTGGTGACGAAGTTGAACAAACTCTTGTTGGCTAAGTTCATTGGTGTAGTAACGGTGCAGAATAGCTTGCAGGCTTTCAGATGGTTGGCGAGAGGGCTGAACTCCCCAGCCCAAAACGGTATAACCCTGCTCTAGCCAGCCCGGTTGAAACTGCTGATTTTCTAATTGGGTTAACCATTTCTGCCAGCATTCAAACAACCTTTTCCACTCAGTTTGCGTGAGGCGATCGCTGACTGCATGATCTGAAATTCCTGCCGTCCGAAGCATCGACAACGCCAAGGACGAGCTTAAACCTCGATAGCTTTTCAACAAATTCCGCTTTAATTCTCCAGGTACTAAGTTAATTCGTTCCTGCCACCGCTCTTGCGATTCGTCCAAACGAGGGATGGGATTTGTTAAAACGGGCGGAATTTCGTAGGGCTGCCCGGTTTGAATGGGGCGAACGCTAGATTGTTGATTGCTGACTTGGTGAGCGGCTGTAACAATCAAGTGATCAGATCCTGTCAGAATGACGTTGCTGTAGTTGCCCATAATTTCCACATAAACATGCCACAGGGTTGCATCACCAGGACGATGGGCAAACTGTAAATCGATCACTCGCTCCCAAGGGGCGATCGCCTCTATGCTGACTAGCGCTAATCCACCTAACTGATGCCGTAGCTGCTGGCTAAAAGTAAAGGTATCAGGCGTGCGAGGTGGCGCATCTGCCATGCAAACTCTCGCGGCTTGTGGATGCCAGGAAATGGTTAACCATCCCCGACGCTCTAAAGTGCGTAACGCGATCGCAAGGGTATGGCGATCGCGCTGGTAAACTTGCTCTAAACGTGCAGGCAACCATTCTGCCCGAAGTTCGGTGCAGGCGGCTGTCAGAGTTGTGAAGTCAACGGGTTGCAAAATAAATAATAGGTAAAGGAATAAAAATAAGACTCTGGTGAATTCTATCTAGATAACTTCTCAGGTCATCTAAGATTTAAACATAGGAATAAAACTTAGATATAGAATAACCATCTTTCTAGCATTAGCACTGTTATTTCAAATCATAACCACCGCTTAATACAATAACTGAAATCTCTTCTTCCTTCATATCGCGTATATTTTCTTCCTTCATATCGCGTATATTTCAGGCAAATACCTGAAGAATCACCCGATAGGATGATGCAACTGGGTGAAGGATATTCCGTCTTTTATTACCTACAATGTTTGGATACAAGTCTGTGATTTACTAACAATTTTCAAGATTTTGCAAAAGTAAATGAATTAGTGGGTAAGCAAACTGATGTCTCTTTCTTAACTGCTTGATTTGTCTACAGTCCATAGAGAGTAGACTCTTAGCACAAGTGAGATTAGAATAGCATTTCTGGTTTGTTCAGAGTTGCTCAAGTAAGTTTTGTGAAAGGGGCTTTGAAGGTGATTTTATTGTGAGTAGAGAAGACTTTAACGAAGAATGGTTTCGTTAGAAATGAGCTTGAAGGTCGAAAAAAATGCCGATAACATGGAAGTTAGTCTCATAGATATAGTTCTCTGACCTGTCGTTTCTAGATTGCTCTTGTTTTCATCTTTCTAAGGTCGCTGCCATAAAAACAGACACTTGTTGGTCACTACTTTAACTATCCCCTACAAAAAGCATTTTACTTCTATGAGCAGTATCAACAATCAGCTAGCAGCTCAAAAATCTCACGTCGGTATTACTATGGACATTAAGTTGATTAACATTGGATTTGGCAATATTGTCTCTGCAAATCGAGTCATTGCCATTGTTAGCCCTGAATCTGCGCCCATTAAGCGCATTATTAATGATGCTCGCGATCGCGGACAATTGGTCGATGCGACCTATGGTCGTCGTACCCGTGCCGTCATTATTTCTGATTCTGGACATGTTGTTTTATCGGCAATTCAGCCTGAAACTGTGGCAAATCGCTTTGTCGTCAGCAAAGATTCTAATGGAGACAATTAGTTTTAAGTTTTAGGGATGCTATCGTTAGATTCTGAAAAGTGGTTCTAAAAAACTCTCATTGAGATATATTTTTAGTAAGCAAGAATACAGTTCGCGATCGCACACTCTTACATTCACTGGGGCTATGAGAACAGGCAGACTAATTGTTTTAACAGGGCCTAGCGGGGTCGGTAAGGGAACTCTACTGCAATCGCTCCTCAAGCGACACTCAGAGCTTTACTTGTCTACCTCGGTGACGACTCGCACGCCTCGGCTGGGCGAGGTCAACGGCAAAGACTATGAATTCGTGAGTCGCCTGGAGTTTGAACGGATGGTGACGGCAGGAGAACTCTTAGAATGGGCTGAGTTTGCTGGAAATTGTTATGGAACGCCTCGCTACCCTGTGGAACAACAGATTCGGCAGGGTAGATGGGTGGTGTTAGAAATTGAGCTAGAAGGGGCTAGACAGATTCGCCAAACTTTTCCAGAGGCGTTTCGCATTTTCATTCTGCCGCCTTCAATGCCTGAACTAGAGTTCCGCATTCGTAATCGGGGAACTGAAACGGAAGATGCGATCGCTCGTCGTTTGGAGCGGGCAAAGGCAGAAGTGAATGCTGCGGATGAGTTTGATATGCAGGTGGTGAATGATGACCTGGAGAAAGCTTTGGTGCGAATTGAGGATGCGCTGTTTATGCCGATGGCTTCTCGATAGTCAAGCTACTTCTATATTCCTTCAGTTTTGACGGCTTCTAATTCTTGTCGTACTTTAGCAGCACGTATGGCTGTATTGAGCATCCCCCAGAGTAAGCGTCTGATGGTATTAAGAAATGGTGCGGCACCTTAAAGACACAGCACCATCAACGTTGGGTCGAATTTAGTAGAAGGGCGATCGCATTTCAAAAGCTATTTAGCCCCTTCGTGCATAACGCTCAACATGAAGTTAATACGCTGCTCTAAGTCAAGCTTTTTGATCATTGCTGAAAACTCGTCTGTCTCAGAAGGTAATTCATAATCAGACGGGACTTGAATGATTGTGCCGTTCTCCATCCCCTTGGAGAGCAGCAACCAAACTTCCAAACGAGCATTAGGACTCAGAGCATTGTAGGCACGACAAATTTCTGTGCCTGCACCTTGGAGAAGATCACGTTGGGCTTGCAGTTGCTCTTGAGGAGACAATGCCTGAATTTGGTCGAATACTGCTTGACCAACAGCTTCTACACTCGGAGGAGGTGCTGGATTTAGCTCATCTTTAATATCCAGGTAGCCGTACCAAAGTAAGGCAAGTTGAGTATCTACATCAAAACGTTGAAAAGCGTCTAAAGCGGGTTTGGTATTTTGATCAACTGTGTAGGTCATAGAAACTCCAAGAAATGAATTGTTTTTCTGGCTGGCAATGATTGCTCAAGAGAAAAGCTCTCCTGGCTTTCTTGGACAGGCTAACGAATGCATAGCGCAGAACAATCCTACAGAAGATAGAAACGGAATCCACTTCATAAGACGGATGCAGATGACGCTCGCCCATTGTTTCTCCTCTTTTCCTATTCTGTCCTAGGTTTACGGTGTCCTCAATTGCTGAAGAATAGATTGGGTGAAGGGATGCTTAGAGAGATTTGTTTAGCGTGAGTTCAGGTTAGTTTGACGATAACGATCGCCCTGGTCGACCAGACTACGGAATAAGTTATTTGCTCAAGTGCTACTCTGCGATCGCTTGTGGAATTGTTCTTGCAGTTTTGGCTGCTTCTATGCCTTGTTGCCTAGAAGATTCACTCATCATAAATTTCACTTCTATGACCAACTTTATCGATGAAAAGGATACTTTCTTCTATGTTGAATTCATAGATGACTCGATAATCTCCTATTCTGAGTTTGTAGAATCCAGAGAGATCTGCGGTGAGAGGTTGTGGCGTAATTTGTTCAAAATTTTCGGCGAGCCAGTTGATTTTAGCGATGATTCGTTTTCGGTTGGTGACGCTTAATTTCTCTAGGTTGGCGATCGCTTCCGGTTCATATTCAATCGAATAACTCATGAATTGTTTTAGCCAAGCTTTTCAATCGCTTCTATGGCTGGAATTCCGCGCATTCCGCTGGCTCTGCGCTGCTGAATGTGGAGCAACTGTTGTTTGACTTCTGCTTTGAGTTCTTTTCCTGCGTCGGGGTCTGGTAGAAGTTCTTGAAGTGCTTCTGCGACGGTTTCTTTGATGAGTTCTTTAAGTTCATCGGTGGTGAGGTCTTTAACTTGCATTTTAACTTCGCTCCAGAACAGTTTCTTTGCTCTAGTTTAAGGGTTTTAGCCGTCTAGCTCCGCCATTAGGTCTATAACGCTCCCTCTACGGATGTTGCCTGTGGCATAGTTTTGTTCTGATTCTGCCACTGGCTGAAGCAGGGCAAGCCAGCAGTCTTGCCACAGTAGTTCTTCATCTCGTTGGGATAGGTCGTTTCTGCTGCTGGCTCCCATACCAATTGAAGGGGGGGAGAGGAAAGTTTTGCTGGGAGAGGTAGATCTCGACGGCTTCTTGAATTAACTCAAGGGACGATCGCCCTGTTTGATAAGAGAGGCGTTCTAAGGCTGAATTCAGAGTTTCAGAAAATTCGATCTCGGTTGGTTTCACAATGACGATCGCCTCAAGCAATATGAAATTCATTTTATTGTATGCAACTGGAGAGGGCTAGGCGATCGCTACTCCATGATTTTACGGTGTCCTCAATTGCTGAAGAAGGGATTGGGTCAAAGAATGGTCGGAGAGGCGATCGCCGTGCCCTGCTTCTAGTGACTGTTGCAAGCAAGTATAAAGGTTACTAAAAACAATGGTCATATTGGGATGACTTTCGCCCAAACGAGGAAACAGAATTTCTAATGCCTGCACATACAAGGGTTCCGCCTCACTGTAGCGCCCTTGCGAATCGTATAACGCTGCCAAATTGTTGAGACTGAAGGCGGTGTCGGGATGGTTTTGCCCTAGTTGCGATCGCCAGATTTCTAGGGCTTGGAGATACAGGGGTTCCGCCTCACTGTAGCGCCCTTGCGATTTGTATAATAGTGCCAAATTGTTGAGACTGGTGGCGGTATCGGGATGGTTTTGCCCTAGTTGCGATCGCCAAATTTCTAGGGCTTGGAGGTACAGGGGTTCCGCCTCACTGTAGCGCCCTTGCGAGTCGTATAATGCTGCCAAATTGTTGAGACTGGTGGCGGTGTTTGAATGGTCATGCCCCGCTTGCGATCGCCAAATTTCTAGGGCTTGGAGATACAAGGGTTCTGCTTCGCTATAGCGGCCTTGCGACCTGTATAACTCTGCCAAATTGTTGAGACTCATGGCGGTGTCTGGATGGTCTTGCCCCAGTTGCGATCGCCTGATCTCTAGGGCTTGGAGATACAAGGGTTCTGCTTCACTGTAGCGCCCTTGCGACTCGTATAATCCTGCTAGATTGTTGAGACTGGTGGCAGTGGAGGGATGGTCTTGCCCCAGTTGCGATTGATAGATTTCCAGAGCTTGGAGATACAAGGGTTCCGCTTCACTGTAGCGCCCTTGATCTTGGTAGAGTCTACCGAGCCAAACCAAACTACTCGCGACTGATTCCTGCTCTCCCAGCTTTTCTCGCAAGGCGACAGCTTTTTGAAAATAGTTCGTCGCTAGTTCAATTTCTTGGGGGTAATCTTGAGCATTGCCTTGTTTGACACGTTGGGCATAAATGCGCCCAAGTTGATGATATAACGTGCCTAAAAGGGGATCATTGGGGCGACGGGCCTCGGTTTGGGTAATCAGGGCTTGTAGATCGGTGAGGGGAATCTGAATTTCATCTCCATCGGGTAAGCCTAACTCGGCAAAAGCGGGGCGTAAGTCGTCTAATTCACTAACTAGGAAGGTATTGGGCTTGGCAACGAAGCGAAAAACGCCTTTGCGCCAACTCCAAAAGTCGGGGGCTTCTTGGCTGAGGGCTGCCATGAACTGGTGAGTTACCCACAGCACAATGGGAAAGTGGAAAGCGGCTAAAGCTTCTCGCGTCCACTGCAAGTAGCCCAGGAAAGTTGACTGCTGCGAGGGTTCTGCGGGATCTAATTGGAGGAAAAATAACTGTTCGATGCCCAAAACTGTAACGATCGCGGGTTCTCCCTGTTGAAGCAAGGGCGATCGGGCGACCAGTTGGACGAGGGCACGGTGCAAGCTTGGATCTTGGAGATCAAGGTGTACCTGAAAGCTGTGAATATTGGGAGCTAACTCAGCTTCGTAGCGCTGCACAATGGCTTGACGGAGTTGGGGAGAATCGCAAGCGGCAATGAGCAGAGAAGATATGCCCTGTCCCGCTTCTAGCGATACCAACAGATCATCGTAGGCATCTTGGTTGTCTGGATCAATAGCAGGCAGGACATCATTCATGGAATTAACTTCCGATCTTTCAAAAGCTCCACCACAATTGGATGGGTGTTGTACCAAATTTTGCGATTACGATATTCCAAAATATGTAAATTATGGAGCAGATCTAAGAATTCCTTCTGTGCCGGATCTTCTGGTTCTAGATCGGTATAGGTTTTTTGGAGAATCTCATAGTCCACTTTGCCTAATCGGATTGCAAAGTCATTCCGAAGTTTGTTCACGGCTTCGTCTAAAATATCTGCGTTGATTTGCAACGTTAGCTGGTTTGGATCTCGACGAATCAAGCGTAAACAAATGCGGCAAGATTCACTCGCAATCCGAATCAGTTCGCGCAATACGCCGCCGCTGTAGCGGATTAATTGTTCTGCGGTGGCGCGATCGATCAGGGTGTCGGGAATACGACGGTGGAGAATGGTGCAGAGCGTATCTAGAATCTCTGCATTAATGGAGGCACTGGGGTCATTAGCGAAGTCTTTGGCAAATAGTTTGATGACGGGCATGGTGATAATCTGCCCGTTGGTTTCGGTTTCTAGGGTGGGCAGAATGTCTTTGTCGCGCAAGATGGCGATCGGGACGGTGTAGATGATGTGGAAGCCAGGCAGACACAGGGTTTTGATGTTGTCTCGAAAGATCGGTTCGACAACAGATAGATTGAGTTTATCTAAATCGTCGATGATGACGAGGAGGCTCTTTTGGGTTGCGTCTTGCAGAGCGGCGGCAATGATGTTGAGTTGGGCAACAAGTTCATAATCGTTGCGTTCATATTTTTGTTTGATTTCTCGCCGCAGCGTAGTGTTAGCTTGAAGTTTGAAGCTAATGGCTTCAAGGAAATTAAAGCCAAATCCGGCTTCTCCTTTAATTTCCTTGACATCGGTTTTGGTTAACTCAGCAAACCACTTGTAAATGGCATCTCGGGTGGCTTTAGGCAGGGCTACGCTTTCATGCTCGGCTTTAAGCATGAGGTTAAGGGCGATCGCAAACAAAACATTGACATGATCCACATCAGACATTTCGATGGATCTGGCAATTGAAAACAGCACGACAAAGTAGCGATCGCCTAACATGGGACTCCGGCTAAACTCTGCCAACAGCGTTGACTTACCACAGCCCCGATGCCCCGAAAAAATGACTTTACTATCGCCAGCGTTGCTGTCTTCAATCAGTTGCACTAATTCCTCAATGACCTGATCGCCATAAGACACCCGCAAATGATCTAGCTCTTTAGGAGTCATTAAGGGCTGAAGCTCTAAATTGCGATATGCCGCTTGAAAGGTTTCCAGGAGGACAGACATAGTGACCAAGCAGATGAGGGTAAGCGTGCTTATCATTATGCCTGTTCAGTGCGGCTCTGCGATCGCGGCTTGTCGTTTGAGCGATCGCTCTCCCAAAATTCATGGCGATCAACCTCTAAAACCTCTCAACTTTTCCAAACTGAGGCAATCCTCTCCTCAACCTAGAATTTTTCTACCCTAACCCAGGCGATCCTTACTCCAACCCAAGCAACCCTCTTCCTAAACTAAAATTTTTCTACTCCAACTGAGGCAATCCTCACTTCAATCCAGGTAATCTTCACTTCAACCTAGGTAATCTTCACTCCAACCTAGGTAATCTTCACTCCAACCTAAGCAATCCTCCTTCAATTCATGATTATCCCCCTTAAGTACAAAAACGCCCTTGTTGATAACAAGGACGTTTTCACTTCAAACTAAGATGAGCAACTGCCAACCTAAGCTTTCACAGGTTGCGGCTTCTCCTTCTTCGCCTTCTGCATAAATCGCTGCCCCAGATCCTCCAAAACACCCTCCAAACCTGCCCCTTGGTCACTCGCCTTGGCGTATTTATAAACCGTCAACGCCGAAGAATAAGCTTCACTTCCCACCGCTATATACGTATCCTCCAATAACTCCTGCAACTGATTGAGCGACAGCAAGAGCGGATACAATTGCTCAAACAACAGCACATCCTTCCGCATCTCATCTAGGTCAAACGATCGCGGCAAAAAGTCGGGGTTCTGGGTCGCCACCTCCAACGCTTTACTGACAAAGGCGCGGCTCTTATCGCCCATCTTGGGCAATGCCTTACGCTCCTCGCTGGTCAGATCAATCAAAAATGGCAGCGATACTTTAATGGTGGCGATCGCCGACATAATGATCTCGCGGTTATTGGTAGACAACGTGGCACTAATGGCAGTGTTGGGCATGGAATTATTTCCTCAGTAGATGTACTAGAGGTAGAGTGCCCAAAGAGACTTATGCGATCGCGCTGCCCACCCTTTTGAAATGCAGCTAATTTTCGTAATCCTGCAACGCCTTCACTCCCAATGGCTGCGACTGGAGCGATCGCACTGCTGCTGCCGCCGCCTTTGCTCCGGCGATCGTGGTGATAGTCGGAATTTTATGGGTTAGTGCCGATCGTCGAATGAGGCGATCGTCTATTTGCGCCGTTGCTCCCACAGGCGTATTGATAATCAGCTGCACCTGATCGTTTTTAATCCAGTCCAAAACGTGAGGTCTACCCTCATGTAGCTTCAGCACTAAATCTACCTTCAGCCCATGCTCTAACAGCACCTTGCGTGTGCCTTCGGTTGCCACTATTTTCAAACCCATATCAATGAAATCGCGCACGACGGGCACAGCCGCGACTTTATCTCGATCGTTCATCGACACAAACACGGTGCCTTTCTGAGGCAAGCGTTGAGCCGCCGCCAGTTCCGCTTTAGCGTATGCCGTGCCAAAGTCGGTATCGATGCCCATGACTTCGCCTGTCGATCGCATTTCGGGGCCCAGAATGGTGTCAGTGCCAGGGAACTTGTCGAAGGGCAGGACGGCTTCTTTAACCGAGATATGTTTAGGAATCACTTCTTGCGTAAAGCCCAAAGATTCTAAGCTTTCGCCCGACATGACGCGCACCGCCATTTTTGCCAACGGCACCCCGATCGCCTTCGAGACAAACGGCACCGTCCGAGAAGCACGCGGATTGGCTTCAATGATGTAAACCTGATCGCCCTGCACCGCAAACTGAATGTTCATCAACCCTACGACTTTAAGAGCTTTTGCCAGTTGCACCGTCCAGGTACGAATCACGTCTAGCACGGGTTCTGAGAGCGTGACTGTGGGAATGGAGCAAGCTGAATCGCCAGAGTGAATTCCGGCTTGCTCAATGTGTTCCATAATGCCGCCGATGACCACGTTTCCACCTTGATCGGCGATCGCATCCACATCGACTTCGATCGCATTTTCCAAGAACTTATCAATCAAAATGGGATGGTCGGGTTCAACCAAAACCGCATAGGACATATACCGCTCTAAATCTGCATCGGAATAGACAATTTCCATTGCTCGTCCACCTAAAACATAGCTAGGACGAACAACAACGGGATAGTCAATTCGTTGCGCCACTCGCAGAGCTTCTTCAAAGCTGCGAGCCAGACCGTTAGCGGGTTGCCGAATATCTAACTCCCGCAGAATTTTCTCAAACTTCTCTCGATCTTCCGCTGCATCGATCGACTCTGGTGAGGTGCCCCAAATTTTAGTCGAGACTTCAGGCGTACCGCTTAAATATTGCTGAAGCGGAACAGCAAGTTTCAACGGCGTTTGTCCGCCAAATTGAATAATCACGCCTTCAGGATTTTCGGCTTCCAGAATATTGAGGACATCTTCTTTCGTGAGCGGCTCAAAGTAGAGGCGATCGCTGGTATCGTAGTCGGTCGAAACCGTCTCAGGGTTGGAGTTGACCATAATTGTCTCAAAGTCGTTTGCCCGCAGCGCATAGGAGGCATGACAGCAGCAGTAATCGAACTCAATTCCCTGCCCAATTCGGTTTGGACCACCGCCCAAAATCATCACTTTGCGGCGGGTGGAAGGCAACACTTCCGACTCGGTGCTGGTCATCGGCTCCTGCCCATCTACCAGTTCCGTAACCTCCGATTCGTAGGTGGAATAGTAATAAGGCGTGAAGGCTTCAAACTCAGCGGCGCAGGTATCCACGGTTTTGTAGACCGGAATGATGCCGAGATTCTTGCGATAGGTGCGCACGTCGTCTTCGGTCGTTTTGGTAGCAAAGGCAATTTGACGATCGCTAAACCCTTCCTGCTTGACGGCGTAGAGTTGTTCCCGCGTCAGGCTCTTAAGCTGCGATCGCTTCAGAAATTTCTCGGTGTCTAACAGAGATTGCAACTTATCCAAAAACCAAGGATCGATCGAGGTCAGGTCAAACACCTCTTCCACCGTCATGCCCATTTGAAACGCATGGCGCACCGTAAAAATTCGCTCAGGATTCGGCGTTCGTAACCCCGCGCGGATCTGTTCTAGGCTAGGCAACTTCTCAGCCCGATCGCAGCCCCACCCGGCGCGTCCCACTTCCAGCGATCGCACCGCCTTTTGGAACGATTCTTGGAACGTCCGCCCGATCGCCATTGCCTCGCCCACCGACTTCATTTGCGTTGTCAGCACCGGGCTAGAACCCGGAAACTTCTCAAAGGCAAACCGAGGAATTTTCGTCACCACATAATCGATCGTGGGTTCAAAGCTTGCTGGGGTTTTTTGAGTAATGTCATTAGGAATTTCGTCCAGCGTATAGCCCACTGCCAGCTTTGCTGCAAACTTGGCGATCGGGAAGCCCGTTGCCTTAGAAGCCAGGGCAGAACTCCGAGACACGCGCGGATTCATCTCAATCACTACCACTTCACCCGTCACCGGATTCACCGCAAACTGAATATTAGAACCCCCCGTCTCCACCCCAATTTCTCGAATAATCTTAATCGACGCATCCCGCAGCCGTTGATACTCCTTATCCGTCAACGTCTGCGCCGGAGCTACGGTAATTGAATCTCCGGTATGAATGCCCATCGGGTCAAGGTTCTCGATCGAGCAAATAATCACCACGTTATCCGCCAAATCGCGCATGACTTCTAGCTCATATTCCTTCCAGCCCAACAGCGACTTCTCAATCAAAATCTGAGAAACCGGGCTGGCATCTAACCCCGACTGCGAAATCTCTTCAAACTCCTCCTGGTTGTAGGCAATGCCGCCACCCGTACCGCCCATAGTAAACGCCGGACGAATAATCAACGGGTAAGAGCCAATTTCAATGCCGATCGCCTTTGCTTCTGCCATCGTCTCAGCCAGCCCAGACGGACAAACGCCCACACCAATCCGAATCATCGCTTCTTTAAACAGCTTCCGGTCTTCTGCCATCTCGATCGCGGGTAATTTAGCGCCAATCAACTCAACGCCATACTTTTCCAGCACCCCTGTCTTCGCCAGTGTCACCGCCAGGTTCAGCGCCGTCTGTCCGCCCATCGTCGGCAGCAACGCATCCGGGCGCTCCACCTCAATGACCTTCTCCAGTATCTCCGGAGTCAGCGGCTCAATGTAGGTGCGATCGGCGGTTTCAGAGTCAGTCATGATCGTTGCGGGGTTGGAATTAACCAACACCACCTCATAGCCTTCTTCGCGCAGGGCTTTGCAGGCTTGGGTTCCAGAGTAGTCAAACTCGCAGGCTTGTCCAATGACAATGGGACCAGAACCAATCAGCAGGATTTTGTGGAGATCAGTGCGGCGGGGCATAGGAGTATCGCTAGAGTCGTGTGGATAAAATCCCAACTATTCTAAGGGTATTCTTTACCTCAGACTGAATTCATTGCTGCAACTTTTCAGGATTGGTCATGTATTTGGGCTTGCCGACGAGCTAAAAGACGCTCTCTTCAAGAAACTTACAAGGGATCGCGCAACTTTTGCGAAGGAAATACGCTGATTATTTCTGTACCTAGATTGAGCGATCGCCACAGATTCAGCTATCTGTTACGATCGCACCAAATAGGCTACATTGCCATGGAAGTTGAAGATATCTTACGTCGCCGCCACATCATTCACTCCGATCCAGAAACGATGAGCGGAGCGCCTGTTTTTGTAGGCACGCGGATTCCTCTGCAAACGTTCTTTGACTACTTAGAAGGAGAAGAGGGCTTGGCGGAATTTCTAGAGGATTTTCCGTATCTAAAAGCTCAGTCGCTAAAGGTTTTGGAAATCATTGCAAAAAAGATGATTGAACAGGAGCGCAGTGCAGGTGCTCATTCTGCTTGACAAGAATCTTTTGAGCAAGAAACTGAAGAAGCTTCTCTTAGAGGCTGCGCATTCAGTACAAAACGTAGAAGATATGGGCTGGAGAGGCGTTAAGGATCAAGAACTCTTGGCACTGACTGAAGCTCACCGCTTTGATGTCTTTATCACCGCCGATCAGAATTTACCTTATCAGCAAAGTTTGCGCGATCGCCCTTTCCGAGTCATCGTTCTAGCCGCAAAGAGTACTCGTCCAGATTGTTTATTACCATTGCTCACTCACGCTTGCAACGTCCTACCTTCTTTAATGCCGGGTTCCATCACTCTAATCAATGACAGTGGATAGATAAAGCCTTTTCCAGCCTCATAAAGCTTTTCATTTCTGAGGTGCCATAATCTAGGAGAAATTGCCCTGCTCATTCTCCAATGACTCGTCCTACCCAGTTTGATGTATTTCTTTGCCACAACAGCGAAGACAAGCGCTTTATTAGAAACATTGCCCGCCAACTGCGTGCCCAAAACCTCACGCCCTGGCTCGATGAAGAGCAGCTAATACCAGGGCAAGATTGGCTGGAAATTTTGCAGCAAGACATTGCGGTCATTAAAACTGTGGCTGTGTTTGTGGGCGAGAAAGGCGTGGGCCCCTGGCAGCGGCGAGAGATTTCGGCGTTTTTGCGAGAGTTTGTGGAGCAGGGTACGCCTGTGATTCCAGTTTTGTTGGAGAATGCGCCAGAGAAGCCGCAGCTACCGCTGTTGTTGAAGAATATGACTTATGTGGATTTTCGACAGCAAGAGTTAGATCCATTTGGGTCTTTGCTCTGGGGAATTACAGGAACCAGAGTACGTCAACAAAACTCAACGCTGCCCCAAAATTCTCTTATTGGGAGAGCCTCAATCCCAGAGCAAACAAACACTTCTACGGTTAAGACGTTTAGTTTTGAAGTGATAACCCTCAACAAAAAGGGAAAGATTGTTCAGCAGCAAACTCAATCGGCTCAGTTCTTTGCAGAGGATTTGGGTAATGGTGTGATGCTGGATATGGTGGCGATTCCAGGAGGGACTTTTGTGATGGGTTCGCCGGATAGCGAAGCGGAACGGGGTGATGATGAAAGTCCCCAGCATTCTGTGACCATTGCCCCCTTTTACATGGGCAAGTTTGCCGTCACCCAAGCCCAATATCAAGCCATTATGGGCATTAATCCTTCTCACTTCAGGGGAGAGAAGCGTCCGGCTGAAAATGTTTCTTGGAAAAAAGCGATCGCCTTCTGTCAACAACTCTCCCAAAAAACAGGAAACCTCTACCGCCTACCCAGCGAAGCCGAATGGGAGTACGCTTGCCGTGCCGGAACCACTACGCCTTTTCATTTTGGTGAGACGATTACCACCGATTTGGCAAACTATGACGGCAATCATACCTATGGTCAGGGCCTTAGAGGAACTTGTCGAGAAGAAACGATTTCTGTCGGTAGCTTTCCTGCAAATGCCTTTGGCTTACATGATATGCATGGCAATGTTTGGGAATGGTGTGAAGATCGCTGGCATAAAAACTACAAAAAAGGTGCGCCGATGGATGGAAGTGCCTGGTTGAGCAAGAAAGAGGATACAAACCGAGTGCTGCGGGGCGGCTCTTGGCTCGACGGTAGTTGGAATTGTCGCTCCGCCTCTCGCTACTGTGGTGATGCGGGAACTCGCCCCTTTAACGGAGGTTTTCGCATTGTCTGTTCTGTACCCAGGATTTAGTATCCCTTTGCACTTGTGCCCTTGTTCCCTTGGCTCTTGTTTCTTTGCCCTCCTAGTTTTGCCTCTGGCGGATCGATTTTTTGCACCAAACTGTAGGTCGATTTCCGTTAGGATTACTAGAAGTGATGAGGCACAACAGATGTTGACAGAGTACATTCAAGCTGCGATGGCAAAAGCAGAATACGAAATTTTAGAAGATGGAACTCACTATGGTCACATTCCTCCCTGCAAAGGCGCACTATCCAACGCCGAAACCCGCGAAGAATGTGAAAGTCTTCTGCGAGAAGTGTTAGAAGAGTGGATTATCTTAGGATTCCGCTTAGAGCATGAAATTCCTGTAATTGATGGCATTGACCTGAACTTCAGCATGGAACCGGAAGAGGTGGCGTAATGCCAACATTTGGCTCCATTAGCCGGAGAGACCTGATCAAAAATCTCAAACGTTTAGGGTTCGTCGGTCCTTATTCCAGTAAACGACATCAATACATGGTGCGCGAGGAAAATAAGGTTTATATTCCCAATCCTCACCAGGGAGATATCAGTAAAGGGTTGCTGCTGAAGGTATTGAGCGAGGCAGGGGTGAGCCGTGAAGAATGGGAAGACCTGTAGTCTTCATGAAGCCATAAACTAATCTACAACCTGAGAATCTTCAATCTGTTGCGTCATCCCGCCATCAGTCTGGCAATTTTGTGTGATGGCAATGCCCAATGGCGACCCAACCGCTACGAATTTGACTATCCCGGCACCCGCCTATCGTTCGAGTTCGACAGCATCAAACTGCTCGATTATCGCCAGCGCTGGGACGAGCTAGAACAAAGCCAAAATCCATTTGCAGTAGTTGTAATGGCACATCTCAAAGCCCAAGAAACCCAGAAAGACCCTCAAAGTCGCAAAGACTCGAAGTTTCAATTGATCCGACGACTCTACGAACGAGGCTACAGCCATCGGGACGTAGTGAACCTGTTCAAGTTCATCGACTGGGTTATGATATTGCCAGAAGAATTGGCGTGATCGTTTTGGGCTGAATTGCAGGCTTACGAAGAGGAACGCCGAATGCCATACATCACCAGTGTCGAAGAAATTGGGTTTGAGCGCGGTCACCAAGCGGGTCGCCAAGAGGGAGAACGGTCGTTGGTCGTGCGGCTACTGACCCGACGAGTCGGCGCGTTACCCAAAGACCTACAGTCCCAGGTTGAGGCCCCAGGTTGAGGCGTTGCCCCTCGCTCAGTTGGAAGAACTCGGAGAAGCTTTGCTGGACTTTACTGGTTTAGCGGACTTAGTAGATTGGTTAGGGCAAGTCAGTTGAAACCAGGACTGAACCAAAATCTTGCATCCGCATCCTCAATCTGAGGTAGGATTGGAAGACTCAATTTTCCCGATCGCTCTCAGCTATGGAACCTTTCGACGACGCACTAGAAAAATCTGCCATTAGCGAAATCGATACTGCCCTGAAGCGATTGAATAAGGGCTGGACGATCGCCAAGCGTTCACTCAAAGAATGGGATTTCAAAACCTCAGCCCAATCTCTAGAAGGCTTGACTGATGAGCTAGACAAGTTGAGCGATCGCTGGCAAGAACAGGAAACAATTCTGCGCGATGCAATTGAAGTTGACCAAAAATTTGTCCAATCTAATGATTACGCGGCTGCCATTGAAGAGGTCTTAAAAACAGTAGGAATTCCGGTGCGGGGTGAATTTCCAAACTATGAATTTCCACCCTTCAAACTAACTTTTAATCGGGAACAAGGCTATGTGCGACTGAGCGTGGGGAGGCGATCGCAACAGACCAAAGCTTTCGCCCCTGAACAGTTGGGCACTTGGGTGGCAGGGCAATACCGCAAAGTGATTGAGAGTAAGTTTGACGCAACCCGTTTTTGCAAAGAACTATTAAGCGCTTACGAACTGCTGAACACCCTGACGCTGAAGCAAGACAGCGTCGCTTGGGGACATTCTATTTTGCTAAAAGACATTTATCGTCTGCTGACCTTAAAGCAAGCCGCTAAGCAAGACTATCCCGAAGCGCTGTTTGTCTTTGATCTGGCACGGCTAAAAGAACAATCCCAAATTCAGTATGATCAATATCAGTTTGACTTGGAGCCTTCCCGAAACCCAGCAAGTAGCTTTGTGTTGGTGAATAGCCAGGGGCAAGAGAGTCGGGTCAGTACGTTGGCGATTCATTTGATGGACTAGATAATGATGGACTAGATAACTGATGGATTAGATTAACCCTGATGCGAATTGATGAGTTAGATATTGAAGCCCTGCTTTCAGGCGAACCACCGCCCCATCCCGACCTGCTGATGGAAATGACCCTGGGGCGCGATCGCTGGCTGAATCGGCTGCGAGATCATTACCTGGCGAACTATATTGCCGATGGCGGCAGCAAAGTAAAAGTGTTGGTGGGTGGTGCAGGGACAGGCAAAACCCATCTGTTGCAATGCGCCTTGCAAGATGCCCAAGCCTTGGGCTACCAAACGGTTTACCTGACAGCATTGGAATATCGCCTCAATGACTTGCCAGGGTTATATCGGGCGATCGTCAAACAGCTAGACACCGAAAAACTGGTCAGCGGACTCTGCCACCAAGTGGCAAAAAAGCTGGGCTACGGGCAATACGACGATGACGATGCCATGCTGTCGCTATTGATTGAAGACCAGGGCTTGACCCGCGATTTGGCAGTGCATGAAATCAAACGAACGATTGGTTTAACACTGCGGGATGCTGATTTTGGCGCGTCTTTTCGGGCGTTTGCCTACAGTGTCATTAGCAATCGGTTAATTATAGGTAATGAGGAAAGCGTTCGGGTGGCGCTTAAGTGGCTGGCAGGAGAGAAACTAGAGCGCCATCAGAAGCAATCAACTTTGTTATTTGAACGGCTGCAAAAAACGAATGCTCGCTACTGGCTTAACTCTTTGATTCGCTTGTTGCACATGGCAGGGATGACCGGGCTTGTGGTGGCGATCGATGATTTGGAAGTCATGACTGAGCGTAGTGCCGAAACTCGCCGCTATCGCTACACCGCTAACGCGATCAAAGACACCTGCGAACTGTTCCGGCAAATTATTGATGATGGCGAACTACTGGATCATTTTTTGTTGCTTCTGGCAGGACGACGGGAAATGATTGAAGACGATCGCCGGGGCTTTAAGAGCTACGAGGCGCTATGGATGCGCTTACAAAGTGGGCTACTGGCGATCGACCAATTCAATCCCCTTGCCGATATTGTCGATACTGATATTCATTTGGTAACGCAGGGACACAGCTTTGCCGATCAGGTGCAGACTCGCCTGGGGCAACTGTTTCAGGAAGCTGGGTTGCCGCTTCATCCCGATCGCCCTGTGCCCGAATTGTATGAGCATAGTCAGCTTCGCGCCAAAGTGATTGCCACCACGCTGATGGCATTGGAGGAAGGCTGATGGAACGGTACGACGCAAACCGTAGGAAGGCGATCGCCATTATAGAATCCCTGCGGGCAGGGATTCCTACTCGCATGTCTACCCGCGAACTACCTGATTTACGGGCATCTCTCACCGATGTAATTCGCCAAGACCTGACCCAATTTGTCCAAGGCAAACGACCCAAGGGCAGACTTGCCTGGGGCCCCTATGGTCAGGGTAAAACCCATGCCCTGACCACCGTAGAGCATGTTGCTCTGGATATGGGCTTTGCCGTCAGCCGTGTCTCTCTGAGCCGGGAAGTCTCTTGCCATCACTTAATGAATTTCTATGGACGAGTTGCTTCGGTAATTCGGACACCTGACTCTAAGTTGACCGGGCTAACCAAGGGGCTGAATTCTAAAAAAGCGGGCGACTTGCTCAATAGCCCTATTCCCCAGCCCGATCGCTACAGCCATCCGCTGCCTAGCATTGTGTTGGAAGACTACTTTTTGACCACGGGCGAAGAGCAAGACCTGCTAATGGGCGACTTAATGGGAACTCGCTTAACTAGTCCAGAACTTAAGCGCATTCATCGCAATTGTCGGGGCGAAACCTTTCCCAAGTTTGATACCAACTTTCGTAATACCCAGCACGGCAGCGCCTACTTTGGCGTGATGGCAGATGCGATCGCCCTCTGTGGCTACAAAGGCTGGGTGCTGCTGCTCGATGAAGTCGAGTTAGTGGGGCGATTGGGCAAAGTTGGTCGGCTGCAAGCCTATCGCAACCTTAACTGGTTGTTGAATTGGTCAACCCGATCCATTCAGGGCGACGGCGACCAAGAGCAATTCTGCCAAAATCCCTACCCTATCTACACCTTTGGCGTAGTGGCATCCAGCCTCCGCAATGACGTATGGTACAGCGGCACCACTACTCTCAGCGCCAAAAACGATCGCACCCAAATTCCCCAACTCGCCGCCGAAAAGTTTGGTGCCGAAGCCGCCTTGACGATGCAAGAGTTCTTTGAAACTGCTGTGAGTCCTTACTGCCCCACCATTCGCCCTCTAGAAACAGCAAACCTGGTGAAGTTACTAGATCAACTGGTGAAACTGCACGGCACTGCCTATGGATGGAACGCTCAAATGAATGCATCAAAGCTGGTGAAAACTGTGGGTAGTCAACCCATCCGTACTCACATTCGTGCCACCCTAGAAGCACTGGATATTGCCTACCTGTATAACGAAACGATTGAGCTAGGAGTAACGGATTTGGTCGAAGCTTCGGTACAGGAAGAGGAAGGTTTTTTTGCGATCGAAGATGCCGCAGATGTTTAAGGAAATTGTTTAAGGAGATGGGGTGAAATCCTGTTTAAGACTCCACCCGATCGCCCTTACCCTTGGGTTGTCAATACTTCCGAAGGCAAGCGCTTAAACGCTAATCGTTCGTTTTCGACATCTACAAAAATCGTGTCGCCATTGACAAACTCGCTCCGCAGAATTGCTTTAGCGATCTGGGTTTCTAGCTCACGTTGAATAGCACGCTTGAGCGGACGAGCACCATACACGGGGTCATACCCGACTTCTGCTAGGAAATCAAGAGCAGAATCTGAAAGACGAAGTGACATTTTGCGATCGCTCAACCGTTCTGCTAACCGTTCTACTTGCAGTTTGATAATACGTCGCAGTTCCGATTTTTGTAAGCTGTGGAAGATGATCACCTCATCAATCCGATTCAGAAACTCCGGACGGAAGTTTTCACGCATGGCAAGCATGACGCGCGATCGCATTTCTTCGTGCTGAGTATCATCCCCCGCTAGATCCAAAATGTATTGCGAACCGATGTTACTCGTCATGATAATAATCGAGTTCTTAAAGTCTACGGTGCGACCTTGCGAATCGGTAACACGACCATCATCTAAAATCTGCAACATGACGTTAAATACATCAGAATGCGCCTTCTCAATTTCGTCGAACAAAATGACGGAATAGGGACGACGACGGATAGCCTCGGTAAGCTGTCCACCCTCCTCATAGCCCACGTAGCCTGGAGGTGCGCCAATCAGTCGAGACACGGTATGTTTTTCCATGTACTCTGACATATCGATTCGCACCATGGCTTCCTCGGTATCGAATAAATAAGCGGCAAGAGCTTTTGCCAATTCCGTTTTACCAACTCCGGTAGGCCCTAAGAAAATGAAACTGGCGATCGGGCGGTTCGGATCAGAAAGTCCGGCGCGCGATCGCTGAATTGCATCAGCTACAGCAGTCACGGCTTCATCTTGTCCGACTACCCGCTGATGAAGTTCATCTTCGAGTTGCAGCAACTTATCCATTTCTGAAGCCACGAGCTTACTAATGGGAATGCCTGTCCATTTAGAAATAATTTCGGCAATGTCGGATTCCGAGACTTCTTCCCGCAGTAAAGATTTACCATTGGTTTGGGTTTGGGTCATCTTCACTTCTGCCTCTTGCAGCTTGCGCTGGAGGTCGGTAGATTTGCCGTACTTCAACTCGGCGGCTTTATTCAAGTCATAGTCACGTTCTGCCTGCTGAATTTCTAAGTTGACGCGATCGATCTCTTCTTTGATCGCCTGTACCTGATTAATGATGTCCTTCTCGGCGTGCCATTGAGTGCTGAGCGTCCGTTGCTCTTCTTTGAGATCTGCCAGTTCTTTCTCAATCCGCTCTAGGCGATCTTTAGAGGCTAAATCGCTTTCTTTTTTCAATGAAAGCCGCTCCATTTCAAGCTGTAAAATTTTGCGATCGACCTCATCCAAAGCGTCGGGTTTGGATGTGATTTCCATCTTCATTTTTGCCGCGGCTTCGTCTACCAAATCGATCGCTTTGTCGGGTAAAAATCGATCGCTAATATAACGATTCGACAAGGTAGCTGCTGCCACTAACGAACTATCAGAAATTCTCACCGCATGGTGCAATTCATAGCGCTCTTTCAATCCGCGCAGAATTGAAATCGTATCCTCAACGCTGGGTTGATCAACATATACCTGCTGGAAGCGGCGCTCTAAAGCTGCGTCTTTTTCGATGTATTTGCGGTATTCATCTAACGTGGTCGCCCCAATGCAGCGCAATTCGCCTCGCGCCAGCATCGGCTTCAATAGGTTCCCAGCATCCATTGCGCCCTGGGTTGCACCCGCTCCAACAACGGTGTGAATTTCGTCAATGAACAGAATAATATTGCCTTGAGAATCAGTGACTTCTTTGAGAACCGCTTTGAGTCGATCTTCAAATTCGCCTCGGTACTTGGCTCCGGCAATCAGTGCGCCCATATCTAACGAAATTAGCTTACGGTCTTTTAGTGATTCGGGAACGTCGCCACTGAGGATACGCTGTGCTAATCCTTCCGCGATCGCCGTTTTACCCACACCGGGTTCACCAATTAAAACGGGATTGTTTTTAGTCCGACGCGACAAAATTTGAATGGTTCGCCGAATTTCGTCATCTCGCCCAATCACAGGATCGAGTTTGCCTTGACGGGCATATTCTGTCAAATCTCGACCATATTTGGTTAAAGATTCGTATTTTCCTTCTGGATTTTGATCGGTCACTTTCTGCGTCCCTCTAATTTGGTCAACCGCTATTTTCAGCTTGCGTTCGTCTAGTTTGAATTCTTGAAATAATCCTCGCCCAAATCGTTCATCTTTGGGATAAGCCAAAAGTAGATGTTCGATAGAAATATAATCGTCGCCAAATTCTAGCCGAATTTTCTCAGCGCGATCGGTTAAGACATCCAGCGATCGCCCCAAGTACACGGCTCCACCCGCGCCCGATACCTTCGGTTGTTTACGGATGTATTCTTCGGTATAGTGGCGTACCTGCTGCGAATTAACGCCCAACTTATTAAAAATATTGGCGGCAAGCCCATCTTGCTCCAACAGCGCCAACATCAAATGTTCAGACTCTAGTTGCTGATGCTGCGACTGTTTGGCAATTTCAGGAGTCCGGGCGATCGCTTCCCAGGCTTTTTCAGTAAATTTATTAGGATCAGTAGGTTGCATAGATTAGGAAGTTTAAGGTTACGAGTGGGAACCTCAGAGAACTCAGCTCCCTTTTATTTCCTTAATTGTATGAACTAGGAGAGCGATCGCTAAGGTAGGAATACCGCCCTTAAAGCAGTCGGTGTTGCCGTCTATCGCTTAAGATTTCTAAACACGCTAAGAAATTCTATGAACAGAAAAAATGTGTCTTCGGGTTCTCCCTTCGAGAAGCCTATTGGTTTTTCAAGAGCAGTTTGTATTGGTAATATCATTGCGGTTGCCGGAACCGCACCCGTAGCTGCTGACGGTTCTACGGCGTTTCCAGGAGACGTGTATGAGCAAACAAAACGCTGTCTTGAAATTATTCAAACGGCGATCGAGGCAGCAGATGGTCGGATTGAAGATGTCATTCGCACCCGCATCATGATGACTGATATTTCGTGCTGGGAAGAAGCGGCAAAAGCGCACGGTGAGGTGTTTGGAGAGATTCGTCCGGCTTGCACCTTTGTGGAAGTATCGAGGTTTATTAAAGAAGACTGGCTAGTAGAACTTGAGGCGGACTGTGTGACTCAGCTATGAACGGGGATTCAGCCTTTACGTTGAGCAAAGGCTGGATGGTTTTTTCAAAGAAATTAGTCTTCACAGAATTTTCTCTAGACCGTAAACCAGAGATTTGAGGGTAATGACTTTGCGAATAGACAGCAATACTCCTGGCATAAAGCTGGCGCGATCGGTCGTATCATGCCGCAGTGTATAAATTTCTCCAGGCGCACCAAAAATCACTTCCTCATGGGCAATGAGTCCGGGCAAGCGAACACTATGAATCCGAATACCTGATTCGGTTTGGGAGCCTCTTGCTCCTGGTATCTTTTCGGTTTCTTTGACTTGAGGCGGATTGAAGGGCTTGCCGAATTCTTCTAAAAGCTGAGCAGTTTGAATGGCAGTACCGCTGGGAGCATCGGCTTTTTGGTTGTGGTGTAGTTCAATAATTTCCACATAATCGAAGTATTGAGAGGCGCGGACAGCCGCCTGTTGAAGCAATACCATACCGATAGAGAAATTAGGAACAATAAGGCAACCCGTGCTGGCTTTATCGGCAAAGTCTGCTAAATCTTGAATTTGGTCGGGGCTGAGTCCGGTGGTGCCCACAACGGGGCGCACTCCATAGGCGATCGCTGCCCGCACATTGTTGTACACCGAGTCAGGATGGGTAAAGTCCACCATCACAGCAAGCTGCTTCTCCTGGGTTGCCATCACCAAAGTGGCTTGCAGGTCTGCCAGAATGGGGATCTCTAGTTCGCCACAGCCCGCCACTATGCCCACGTCCAGCCCTTGCAGTTCGGGGCTGCGATCGACTGCTCCAACCAGGGTTAAATCTTCGGCAGCGACGATCGCTTTAACCACCTCGCGCCCCATTTTGCCCCCTGCACCATTGACCACGACTGGGATTGGACTTGACATAATTGAGAACCCTTCTAAGCAACTAATGGATATTGTAAGTTAGCTCCGTAAGTTAGCTCTGCATCCCTCTCTGTGTCACAATGTGAAACAGTCGTCAACCGTCAGTATTCAGGTATATTGTGAGTCCTACTGCCACCAAACTCTCCCCCCGTCGCGTGTTTCCCTTCACTGCCATTGTCGGTCAAGAGGAAATGAAACTAGCGCTGTTACTAAACGTTATTGACCCCAAAATCGGCGGTGTCATGATTATGGGCGATCGCGGCACTGGCAAATCCACCACTATTCGGGCATTAGCAGACGTGCTACCCGAAATTGACGTTGTCGCAGGCGACCCCTTCAACAGTCATCCCAACGATGCAGGGCTGATGAGCGACTTTGTTAAAGAACAGATCGAAGCCGGACAAACGCCCCAAGTGGCACAGAAAAAAGTGCCGATGATTGATCTGCCTTTAGGTGCAACCGAGGATCGGGTTTGCGGCACTATTGATATTGAAAAAGCCCTATCTGAAGGCGTAAAAGCCTTTGAACCTGGACTTTTGGCACAGGCGAATCGGGGCATTCTCTACGTCGATGAAGTCAACTTGCTAGATGATCACCTGGTCGATGTCCTGCTCGATTCAGCAGCTTCGGGCTGGAATACAGTGGAGCGGGAAGGCATTTCGATTCGTCACCCGGCGCGGTTTGTGTTAGTCGGCTCAGGCAACCCCGAAGAAGGTGAACTGCGCCCTCAACTGCTCGATCGCTTTGGGCTACACGCCGAGATCCGCACCGTTAAAGATCCAACTCTGCGAGTCGAAATTGTCGAGCAGCGATCGGACTTTGACCAAGATCCAGAAACGTTTTTAGAGAAGCACCGCCCCCAGCAAGAAGCGCTTCAACAAACTCTGATCAATGCGCAGACTTTACTAAAGTCGGTCAACATCGATCGCGATTTGAAGATTAAAATATCTCAAGCTTGCTCCGAGTTAGATGTGGATGGGCTACGGGGTGACATTGTGACTAATCGCACAGCCAAAGCGCTGGCAGCACTAGAAGGACGCACAGAAGTGACCGTTAACGATGTTCAGCGTGTCATGGTCATGGCGTTGCGTCACCGTCTCCGGAAAGATCCCCTAGAGTCAATTGATTCTGGGTATAAAGTTGGAAAAGTCTTCAATCAGGTGTTTGGGGTTGTTGAGTCGGCAGATCAAAATGGAGCGGGGCAGCCTGTGGCAATTCGTTAGTAGAGTCAATTATGGTACATCTCCAACTCAATCAAATACGGATCGCACCAGGACAACGTGTGCAGTTGGAAAGAGTTAGCTGGTCGGAGTTTGAAGCAATTTCGGCAGAGTTGGGAGAAGGGCGATCGACCCAAATCGCTTATTATGACGGCACTCTAGAAATTATGGCTCCTCTGCCCGAACATGAAACCGCTAAAGTTTTTTTAGGCGATTTTGTCAAAGCTCTGCTTAACGAACTAGAAATAGAGTGGCTCTCGTTAGGTTCTACCACCTTAAAACAGCAGTTGATGGCGGCTGGAATTGAACCAGATGATTGTTTTTACATTCAAACTTGTCAACAGATGGTGGGAAAAACTCGGTTGGATTTAGCGATCGATCCGCCGCCTGATCTGGCGATCGAAATTGATTTGACCTCTAAAACCCAAATTAGTGCCTACGAAGCTCTAAAAGTGCCAGAGGTCTGGTGCTATGACAACGGCATCCTAAAGTTTTTTGTGTTGCAGAATGGGCGCTATATAGAATCTCAAGTTAGTCCAAACTTTCCAAATTTACCGTTATTAGAATACCTTCCCAAATTTATTCAGCGCGGTCAAACTGAGGTGATGAGTGCTGTGCAGCGATCGTTTCGGCAATGGGTTCGGGAACGTCTGATCCGTTGCTGAGGCAGTTTTCTCTACGATATTTTCTCCAAAATTTTAGCCACCGCGATCGCCCCTAGCAATACTCTGTTTCTCACTCAGATGACATTGGTATCCAGTAAATGGCTATCACTCATTAAGAGCAACCTGTTCGCAGCCCTGCGCGATCGTCTCTTGCATCAGTTGCAGATCATCTAGTGGAATTGCACCTGCGGGCCGTAATAGCTGTTGACCAGAAACTCCTTGATCTTAGAATCTATCAAAGTCCGTGCAAACTCTAAAACTTGCCATTACAAAGATTGCGGCATAGCTCTTAGTTGCTCAACTACTTAGTCAATGACGGACATACTCATTTTTCTCTCCTAATTGATCACCGTAACATTTGCTAAGAAGGTAACAAGTTTTTTAATCTCGATTGCATTTTACAAAGTAACTGAGATAATTAATACGTTACGCTGTTGTCACCCATCTCATGAGATGCACGCCTATAGCACTTGATGGATGCTTTCGACGAGTATCTCAATAAAGTCAACTGCATCACCAACAAGCACATCATCAATGCTCCATCGGCTTCCGATATTAAAAGTTGGATCTATGTCAGCTTCATGAGCAATTTTATTTCTCCGATCAACGATCGAATTTAGTTGCTGCTTAATATCTTTTGCAGGCTTAGTCATCTGGATAGCTACCGCATTCCACAATATTTTATCTGAGATGTATCTGATTGCCTCAGCAATTTTATCTGCCTGCTGAAAGCTCTGATATCCCAGACGCTCTCGGATCTCACCCTCTAACCAGGATATATTATTTAGCCTATTCGCGATACTGTTCGATATTGTAGGGATCAAAGCTGAAACCGTGTGGGATTGCTGGAGAAACGCGTAACCTTGAGCTTGTTGAATTTCACTTTCAAGCCAAGAATGAATATCAATTACTGTTAGCCGATCTTGACGTGCACCGCCTAATGACACTTGAAAGCGTGCGAACGCTGATTGAGTTGCGTTTGCTGAAGGTATTGGTTCAGCACGTTGTCCTCGGTGGATTTCTAGCATTCCCAAAGTCACAACTTCATGTATATAATAATCCAATGCACTTACAGCGAGAACCAGCGCGGCTCTCAACATATCTGACACGTCAAGTGCGCCAGTGGCTTGAGCTTTAACAGAATTATGAAGTGCAATTAGGTCTCGGACTCGACCGATGCTAATGTGGAATTGGTCAAGCGCTGACTGCATACGCAGAAATTTCAAAACTTAATGCAATAATTTTGTCTGCCAAATCAGAAAAAGTTTGTCTAAACTCTTTCTGCTTCTGCTGGTTGTTCTCTAAGACAATTCCTCTTTGACCCAACTGTTGAGAGGTTAGCTCATAAACTGGAGTTCGATGTTCTTGGGATAGAGCAATCAAACTATTGAAGTTTGAGATTTTTGCAAGAGAAAAGCTGCTTTGAATTCCCTGATCTCTATAAATCTGACTGGGTAACATCATATGGTTCTGACTCAGAATTGGAACCAGTCTGTCAGAGACAGCCTGCTCAATCTTTTTGATCCAGGTTTGAAACGCAGCAGTCTCTTTACCTCGGATAATACGATAGTTTTGAACAATCGTTCCTAAGAAACGTAGATTAACGTCAGGAAAGGGATAATTAGCCTCTCTCAGAATTTGGAGTGAACTTGCTGACTTAGCCCATGCGTACCATCTTGGCAGCACTTTAGCCAAGGAATCGATCGCCATTACAGAGAAAAAGTCAGCAGTAGTCGGCACTAAGAAGAAGTTACTGATCATCAGTATATTCTGGTTAATTGAACCTAAGCTAGGACTCATGTCAATCAAAACATAGTCTGCATTAAACTTAGCTGCCGTTTTTTCAAGCAAATCATTAATAGAACCTGGCAAATTCTTAAGAGCTTGGATTGAACCGCTTAACTCTTGAGCAATACCCAATGTAACTTCGTACTCAGCGAAGCCAACATGACCAGGCAGTAGGAATAAACCGTCCCGACCTTGTATTGGAATACAATCGACAGCTTCGATTGCTCTTGGCTGGGCCTCAAAGGCGGGAGCCAACCCTGTCTTTATGTTTGAAGTTGTGTTATAGATTTCTTGAATTCTTGCCTCGTCATCCTCAGTTTCTTCTCCCAAAGCCATGCCTGTGAGGTTGCATTGCGGGTCGCTGTCCACAAGAATGACTCTTTTTCCTTTCGATGCAAGCATCCAGCCCAGATTGAATGTAGTTGTAGTTTTGCTGACTCCGCCCTTGTGGTTAAATAAGGCAATTTTTTGAACCATTGCACTAAGCCTTCTTATTAAATGGTGCGATCGCTGATTGCTCGGAACTTGAAAGGCAAGGTAATCTCAACCTTGTAGCCTCGAGTATAGCTTGAAGCTTTCAAACTGAGGCATTACGCCTAAATGAGCTTAGTCTTTAATTGTCAACCTAGAACTACATCGACAGTTTCAACAGAATCAGGCTAACTTCTTTTTAGAAAATTTCCTACCTATTATTCTTACTAAATCAGGCGAGCAACTAGATAACTGTAGATATACTTTTCGGATAGCCTAAGAGGATGTTTGAAAAGTCAGCTAGTCGGTAAAAAAGCTCTCTCAGTGTAAGCTGCGAATAGAAAGCACGCAGCACCGAGAAAGCAATATGAGTAAAGCATATCCCAGCAATCTGACTA